>JAISPI010000014.1 GCA_031275075.1 Burkholderiales bacterium
GCGCGCAACGCCGCGTACAGATGATGCATCAACGAAATATTGGCGCTGTCGTACAGACTGCCACCCTCCGGAATCAAACCCGCTTCGGCAAGCAACACTTCGGCGTGTTCATGTCCCTCTTCCGACAACGATACCTGACGGCCTTTTTCATCGACCCAATAGTCGCCGGAACCTTTTTCCTCCTGCTGGCGCGTCATCTTCGGCGCAACCGCATCAAGCCGATAATACATATCAATGTTGTCGTCGGCTTGTCCGGAGATGATCAGCGGCGTACGCGCTTCGTCGATCAGGATCGAGTCAACTTCGTCAACAACCGCAAATTTCAGTTTGCGCTGAACCCGGCTGTTGGTGCTCATTTCCATGTTGTCACGCAAATAATCGAAACCGTATTCGTTGTTGGTTCCATAGGTAACATCGGCAGCGTACGCTGTTTGTTTCTGGTCATGCGGCATTTGCGACCGGTTGACACCGACCGTCATTCCGAGGAATTTGTAGATCCGCCCCATCCAATCGGCGTCGCGTTGCGCCAGATAATCGTTGACGGTAACCACATGCACGCCGCCACCGGCCAAAGCATTGAGATAGACCGGCAACGTAGCCACCAGCGTTTTGCCTTCACCGGTACGCATTTCGGCAATCTTGCCATGATGTAGCGCCATACCGCCGATCAACTGCACATCGAAATGCCGCATGTTGAGCACCCGTTTGGATGCTTCACGCACCACCGCAAACGCTTCCGGCAACAAGGCTTCAAGGCTTTCGCCATTCGCCACCCGTTCCTTGAAGACAGCGGTTTTGTCACGCAATTCATCGTCGGACAGTGCTGCCATCGCCGGTTCCAGCGCGTTGATTTTCCGCACCACACCCTGATATTGTTTTAACAGCCGATCATTGCGGCTACCGAAAATTTTGGCGAGAAAGATAAGAAGATTACCGACCATGTTGAAAACTTTTGAAAAAATCCTGCTACCTGAAAAAGTGAAGGGGTGAGATTGGCTCACCCCTCATCCATGCTTTACGCCATGCAGCCGCTTATGAAACCGGAAACTCGCCCACCGTCTTCAAAAAGCGCGACGGATTCTGCGCCACACCATTCAAACGAACCTCAAAGTGCAAATGCGACCCTGTCGACCGCCCTGTCGAACCGACAGTGGCGATTGCTTGTCCGCGCACCACAAGATCGCCTTTATTCACCAGCAGTTCCGAATTGTGGCCATAGCGCGTGACCAAACCGTTGCCGTGGTCAATCTCGATGAGTTTACCATACTGCGGGTGTGTATCTGCCTGAATCACCTTGCCCGCAGCAGATGCCACGACCGGTGTTCCCGGTAATGCCGAAAAATCGACGCCCTCGTGAAAAGCTTTCATTCCGGTGAACGGATCGATCCGGTAGCCGTAATCCGACGAGCGCCAGCCCGTGTCCACTGGAGGTAACGATGGAAGAAAACGGCGGCTGGCCGAATCCTCGACCAACAGCCCTTCGAGTACATTCAGCCGATCACTTTGCACCGTGATTTTCTGCGTCAAACCGTCGATTAGCGTTCCCAGCTCCGTAGCGCTGAACGGCCGCGTCGGCAACAGCGATTCGGCGCCACCCTGACCGACTCCAGTCGCCGGTATTTCGTTAGGTGTCAGTCCGGTCGTTTTCGCCAACCGCATACTCAGCGCATCGAGCCGCTCTGTCTGCGCCTGTAATTCGCCCAAGCGCACCGCCATCGCGCTTAAATGCCCCTGCAACTTTTCCTGCGCCCGCGACGCCTCGGCTCGTTGATCCGCCAAAACGATTTTTTGGAGCCAGGGATGTTCCGCCGCTGCCGCCCATTTCAGTACGACATAATTGAAAGCCGTCATGCACAGTAAAAACAACGTCAACGCCACGACCCCCGCCAGCGCTGCATGTCTCCAGTTCAAGGCGACCGCACGTACCGGCTTTGATACATCGGCGCTAACAACAAGAATGTTCAATGGAGTATCCTTCCGTTTCTTACCATTTCAACAGAACCGAAGCCAAACACGCTACGTATGTCTTCCTCCAAATCCTTCAACCCGCTGGCTCGTGCGATCGAAACCGAACCACACCTTGCCGCCTGGCTACGGCGCCACCGGCTGGAAACCGCGCTCACCAACGCCGTCCGCGCCCACCTGCCGCGACTGGTCGCCAGCCAAGTCCGTGTCACCGATTTGAGAGACGGACAACTGGAGCTGACCGTCCCCTCTGGCGCACTGGCCACTGCCGTTCGCCAACGCATCCCCGAACTGTCGGCGGCGCTGGTGTCGCAATTTCACGAATTTAATAGAATTCGGGTTCGTGTGCAACCTCTAACAGCCTCTATGGTCACCTCGGCAGTCCCCGCCCGCCGTCCGCCGCCCGCGTTAGCGCCGTTGCAAGCGTTGGCCAAGAGGCTGCCCGATGGCCCGCTGAAAGACGCAGTTTCCCGTTTGATAAGAAAAAAATGAATCTTGATATGAGGAAATGAGCGATATTGCTGGAAATTAGACGCTTTTTGGATCAAATAACCGCATTTTCACGTAAACGTAATCGCGCATCAGAGATCAGGGATCGGGGGTCAAGAACACCACCATCCATGCGCAGGCCGGAATTCAGCCCTTGCACTCCCTCATTTCCACATTTTTTTCCGTCATTCCCGCGAAAGCGGGAATCCAGCGCCATCGTCATTCCGCGCGTGTCATTCTCTGACACCTGATTCCTGTTAAGCGCCCGTCTCAGCCCACCAAGATAAGACGCTCGAACGCATAGAACAGCAGCAGCCCGATGATAAACACCCCCGCATACATCAGCGTTTGAATGATAAAGCGCAAATAACGGCGATCTTTGGTGAGCAGAAAGGCAGCGAACGCTACCAAGATAACTGCCAACCCAAGAAACAGCAGTAAACGCACCAAAATCATTTCCCGCCCCTTGAACTTGTCCGCCGTCCGGATCAGGCGTGCCGCAAGCGCCAACGCTGAAAAGCCGGCGGCACTTCTTCCTCGGCGCTGAAACTGACAATTTCACGCGCGTCTTCACGCTCGATCAACGCCCGCGCCAATGCATTGTTCAGCGCGTGTCCGGACTTGTAAGCCGTATATTGGCCGATGACCGGATGACCCAGCAGGTACAAGTCGCCGATAGCGTCCAGCACTTTGTGCTTGGCCGGTTCGTTGTCGTAACGCAAACCGCCGCTGTTTAGTACGCTGACCTCATCGAGCACGACCGCGTTATGCAGGCTGCCGCCCAGCGCCAGTCCCATTGACCGCATCGTTTCCACATCTTGCATGAAGCCGAAGGTTCGCGCCCGGGCAATGTCCTTGATGTAAGCATCCTCACCAAAATCGAGCACCACCCGCCGATTTTCCTGACCAAAGGCAGGATGAACGAAGTCGATTGTGAAATCGAGCCGAAATCCATTGTGCGGCGTTAAACGCGCCCACTTGTCGCCGTCAGACACTTCCACCGGCGCCGTCACTTTATAAAACTTCTTCGGCGCTTTCTGTTCTTCAATACCCACCGATTGCAGCAAGAAGATGAAGGGCCCGGCACTGCCGTCCATGATTGGAATCTCCGGCCCCGCCACATCGACGTGCAGGTTGTCGATACCCAGTCCGGCCAACGCCGACATCAGGTGTTCGACCGTTGATACGCTGGCATCACCCCCGCGCAGCAGTGTGGACAAACGGGTATCGCCGACCTGATGCGCCAATGCCGGCAACGGCGCGCTCCCCGGCAAATCGGTGCGATGAAAGACAATGCCGGTATCGACTGACGCCGGCCGCAACGTCAAAGCGACGCGAGCGCCGGTATGCAACCCGGCGCCTTTGGTCATCACAGCCGTTTTCAATGTGCGTTGCAAATACATGCTGCTATTTTGTCCGTATTGGCCTGCTCGCGTCAATCCGCCTGTTTGCGCAAAAACGCCGGAATGTCCGAAGTGTCGAACGAGGCAGCGCCCGCGCTTCCCGGCGTGACGACCCGGCGACGTGCCACTGTCGGCTGATCGTAATCAATCGTATCCGTCGCCGGACCGCCGTCGGTACCCGTCCGCTCAAGCACCGTTCCGACCACTTCGAGTTTCGGCGCGCTCTGTTTGGCGGCGCTGTTCAGACCGGTAGCAACGATCGTCACCCGCAAATCGTCGCCGATCGCATCGTCAATCACCGTGCCAACGATCACCATCGCATCGTCGGCCGTGAACTCCTTAATGGCATTCATCACCTCGTGGTACTCGCGCATTTTGAGTCCGGCCGATGCCGTGATGTTGACCAGCACACCGCGCGCGCCCCTCAGATCCACATCTTCGAGCAGCGGGCTTTTCACCGCTGCCTCCGCCGCGTCGCGGGCACGATCATCACCGCAAGCGGTGGCTGAACCCATCATTGCCATCCCGACCTCACCCATCACGGTGCGCACGTCGGCGAAGTCGACATTGACCAGCCCAGGATTGTTGATCACCTCGGCGATACCGGACACTGCGCCGTGCAGCACGTCGTTGGCAGCCGCGTAAGCGTCGAGCACCGAAACGTCCTCACCCAATACCTGCATCAACTTGCCGTTGGGGACGATAATCAGCGAATCGACTTTCTGCGCCAACTCCTCGATACCGCTTTGCGCCACTTTCAGCCGTTTTCCTTCGAACGCAAACGGCCGTGTGACAACTGCCACCGTCAGGATATCCATACTTTTCGCAATGTCGGCGATCACCGGAGCAGCGCCGGTACCGGTACCGCCGCCCATGCCCGCAGTGATGAACAACATGTCGGCGCCGCGAATCAACTCAACCAGGCGGTCACGATCCGACAGCGCCGCGTTACGCCCGATTTCGGGACGCGCTCCGGCGCCCAGACCGCGGGTCTGGGTCGATCCCAGTTGCACCTGAATCTGTGCGCTGGAGCGTTTCAACGCCTGCGCGTCGGTATTCGCGCAAATGAATTCCACGCCGGAAAGCCCGCGCCTCATCATGTGCTCAAGCGCATTGCCGCCGCAACCGCCAACGCCGATGACCTTGATCACGGCACCGTCCACAGCCTGCTCAATCAATTCAAAACTTGCGTTCATGTAATTCTCCTGTCTGGATCTGTTTTCGATTTTTTGACTGCTTTGGAACTGCTGATTGAATAAATCGTTCATTTTCGATTCTCCACAGTGCGCATTGTAATACCTAAAAGTTCGCTTTGAACCATTGTTTCACTCTTTGTAAGCTTCCAAGCAGACCCGGTGTCTGAATTCGCGCAGCTTGGGTGCGCAACCAATGTTCGCGCCCCGCGAAAAGCAGACCGGTTGCCGCCGCATAACGCGGGTTCCGAATGATTTCGGACAGCGGCCCTTCGTACATCGGCACGCCAATGCGTACCGGCAAATGAAAAACCTCCTCGCCCAATTCGACCATTCCCGCCAGTTGCGCAGTACCGCCGGTCAGCACGAGACCTGACGAAATCAGCTCCTCATAGCCGGAACGGCGCAGTTCCATCTGTACCAGCGAGTACAATTCCTCGATCCGCGGCTCAATCACTTCGGCCAGTGTGTGCCGCGACAGCTTGCGTGGTTCGCGGCCGGACACGCCCGGCACTTCGACAAAATCGTTCTGATTCGCAAGCTGACGCAGTGCGCAGCCGTGCAGAATCTTCAAGTCCTCGGCTTCTTTGGTCGGCGTGCGCAAAGTCATCGCAATATCGTTGGTCACCTGGTCGCCGGCAATTGGAATCACCGCTGTGTGCCGGATAGCGCCGCCGGTGAAGACGGCAATATCGGTCGTGCCGCCGCCGACATCGACCAGACACACGCCCAATTCCTTTTCGTCATCGTTCAGCACCGCCGTGGCCGCTGCCAAAGGCTGCAAAAACACATCGCGCACTTCCAGTCCACAACGGCGCACGCATTTGACAACATTTTCGACCGCCGACACCGCGCCGGTCACCACATGAACCTTGACTTCCAGCCGTATGCCGCTCATCCCCAGCGGGACATGTACATCGTCCTGATCATCGACCCGAAACTCCTGCGGCAAAATGTGCAGGATTTGCTGATCGTTCGGGATCGGAATCGCCTTCGCTGTTTCCAGTGCCCGGTCGATGTCTGCCTGCGACACTTCTTTCTCCTTGATCGCCACCGTCCCGCCTGAATTGAGGCTTCGGATATGGCTGCCAGCAACCCCGGTGTACACCTCCGAAATATGGCAATTCGCCATCAATTCGGCTTCTTCCAGCGCCCGCTGGATAGAGGTCATCGTCGCCTCAATGTTCACCACCGCGCCTTTTTTCAAACCGCGCGACGGCTGCATTCCGAAACCGATCACCCGCAGTTCCTGTGCCGGAAACATTTCTGCCACGATCGCCATCGTTTTCGACGTGCCGATGTCGAGCCCGACAATCAAATTCTGATGCTCTTTTGCCATGGTCTTCCCGTTTCTATTGCCCTTCGCCGTTCCTGTTACCGACCGGCTGCGCCCCGTTTTCACGACTGCCCACAGACATTACCGCCGTCCTGATGGCCAGCCCGTTTTGATACCGCAGATCAATGTAGTCAGACTGACGACCGACACGCGCCAATACATCTGCCGTTTTCCGATACACCGATACAAACCGCTCAAGCCGCGCATCGACAATGTCGCGCCCCAACTCGATCACTTTCACACTGCCGTGCTTGTCCACCGCCTCGATTTGCCAGCTACCGCGCGGCGAGTTCCGCACTGCGTACAAGTCGAGTCCCAGCGGCGCCAGTTTTGCCGCCCAGCTTTCGAAGCGTCCGGTCACCGTGATCGCATCTTCCTCACGTCCGGTCAGCTCCGGCAAGTCTCCGTCGTACGGTGCCACAAACACAACGCCATCGCGTGTCACTAACGCTTTTTCGTTCCAGTTCGCAAACGGTTCAAATTCTTCAATCGACACTTCCAACCGATCCGGCCACTCCCGATGCAGTCCGACATTACGCACCCACGGCACCTGCCGTAACGCCCGTTGCGCGCCATCCAAATCCATGGTGAAAAACGTTCCTTTCAACTCACGACGGATCACCGCCGCGACATGCGCCGGATCGGCGCGATGCAAATCGCTCACCACCACCTGCCGAAATGCGAACGATGGCTGCCGTACGAACCAATGACCAGCCGCCCACAACAGCGCGCCGACTGACAGGATCATCAGCGTCAACGATACCGCGTTCATCGTTCTGGAGTCATGCCACATATTTCGAAAGGGTTCCTTTTAAAATCGCCAGACACAACGTTTCCATCGACATCCCTGCCGCCCGCGCCGCCATCGGCACCAGGCTGTGCGCCGTCATTCCCGGCACCGTATTCGCTTCCAGAAAAAACCACTGCCCGTCGTCGCGCAGCATCACGTCCAACCGGCCCCACCCGCAACAACCCAAAACCTGAAACGCGGCCAGCGCCTGTGTCCGTATCCGTTCTTCCAACGCCTCGGGGAGTCCGGATGGACAGAAATACTGCGTGTCGTCCGAAAAATATTTGTGTTCGTAATCGTAATTACCGTCCGGCGCAGCGATACGCACTAACGGCAATGTGCAACCATCGACAACCGCCGCCGTCAATTCCACGCCTTGGATGAACGCCTCGGCGATCACCAAAGGATCGTGACGCGCTGCTTCGGTATACGCTTCGGCCAGACGCCGTGAATCGGCGTGGTCGATCCTGACGATGCCGATGCTCGAACCTTCATGCGCCGGTTTCAGTATCAACGGCAAACCCAACGTGTCGACGAGTTGCGTCCAGTCGGTACGCGCATCAACGACTTGATACGGCGGCGTCGGAATCCCGGCTGTCAACCACACCATCTTGGTGCGCCACTTGTCCATTGCCAGCGCCGACGCCGCAACGCCACTGCCGGTGTACGGAATGCCCAGCGTTTCCAGCACCGCTTGCACTGTCCCGTCCTCGCCGCCACGACCATGCAGCATGTTGAACACCCGCGTAAATCCTTCGTCTTTTAACGTCCACAACGGTTTTTCGGCCGGATCGAACGCACGAGCGTCAATTCCTTGCGCCTGTAACGCCGACAGCACATTGCGGCCCGACATCAGCGATACCTCGCGCTCTGCCGAATGGCCGCCCAGCAGCACCGCCACTTTGCCGAAATCCGTCGTCTCTTTTTCCATACCGCTCACACCACTTCTCCAAGAATCTTCACTTCCGGCTGTAAACGCACGCCGGTTTTCATTTCGACCCTTTGTTGCACCTGCGCGATTAACGTCTCGATATCGGCAGCCCGCGCCGCGCCTTTCGGGTTGACGATGAAGTTGGCGTGTTTTTCCGACACCGAAGCGCCGCCAACCGTCAAGCCTTTCAACCCACATGATTCGATCAGCCGTGCCGCGTAATCGCCGGACGGATTGCGAAACACGCTACCAGCGTTCGGCAACTCCAGCGGTTGCGATACCAGCCGCTTCGCCAACAACGTTTTGATCTCCGCTTGCGCCGTCTCGACCGATTGCACATCACCCGTCGCAAAACGGAACCAGGCGCCGGTGAAAATCTCTGGTAACGATGGCTCTTTGCGCTGCACTTGCCGGTAACTAATGTCGTACTCGTCTGCCGTGCGTACGCAACGCTCTCCGGCGCGTGTTACCACCTCGACACGCAACACATAAGTCCAAGTCTCGCTGCCGTAGCACCCGGCGTTCATCGCCAGCGCACCGCCGACCGTGCCGGGGATACCCGCCAAAAACGCCGCATCGATCTTGCCTTGCGCTGCCGCCAAACGCGCCAGCTTCGCACACGTCAAGCCCGCCGGCGCGTAAATGGTGCCGTCGTCCTCCAACCGCATCGCCGAAGTGCCATCGTGTGTTAACACCACGACACCGCGTATTCCACCATCGCGGATCAATACATTGCTGCCCAACCCCAACACCGTAACAGGCACATCCGCTGGCAACTGCCGTAAAAAATGCGCAAGGTCTTCACTATCGACCGGCGTATAAATCATCTCAGCCAAGCCGCCGACGCGCCAGCTCGTGTGACGCGCCATTGCCACATCGAAGCGGAGATCACCGCGCAAACCGTCGAAAGCAAGCCGCAAGCTCATCACGCGCTTTCCTTTCCGGCCATCTGCCGTAACCGCGGCGCCACCGTGCCGATGTTGCCGGCGCCCATCGTCAATACCACGTCACCGTCTTTCAGCAACGAAGCCAATACCTGCGGCACTTCGTCGATCTGCTCAACAAATACCGGATCGATCTTCCCTGCCACCCGCAACGTCCGCGCCAGCGCGCGCCCATCGGCAGCGACAATCGGCGTTTCCCCGGCCGGATACACATCAACCAATACCAACACATCGGCCTGCGACAACACCGCAACAAAGTCTTCGAACAAATCGCGCGTGCGCGTATAGCGATGCGGCTGAAACACCAGTACCAGCCGCCGTCCATCGAAACTGTCGCGCGCAGCTCCCAACGTCGCGGCGATTTCATTGGGGTGATGGCCGTAATCATCAATCAAGGTGTACGAACCGCCGTCAGGCAACGGAATTTCGCCGTAACGCTGGAAACGCCGTCCGACGCCCTTGAATCCGGCGAGCGCCCGGACAATCGCCTCCTCGTCCACACCAACCTCGCGACCAACGGCAATCGCCGCCAACGCGTTTTGCACACTGTGCCGCCCGGGCAACGCCAGCGTCACCGTCAAATCGGTGAAGCCGCGTTGGGTGGCTACGAAATGCACCGTTCCGCGCCTGTTTTCTACTTGCCGCGCTTGCAACATCGCGTCTTCCGAAAAACCATAGCTCACCACCGGACGTCCGACTTGCGGCAGAATCTCGCGCACATGAACATCATCAATGCATGCCACCACCGCGCCGTAAAACGGCAAACGTTGAAGAAACTCAATGAATGCTTTTTTAAGCCGCGCAAAATCGTGCTCATACGTTTCCATGTGATCGGCGTCGATGTTCGTCACCACCGACAACACCGGCGACAAATGCAAAAACGACGCGTCCGATTCATCCGCTTCGGCCACCAGAAAATCGCCGCTGCCCAAACGCGCGTTGGCGTCCGCCGCCAGCAAACGGCCACCGATCACAAACGTCGGATCGAAACCGCCTTCAGCCAGCACCGACGCCACCAAACTTGTCGTCGTCGTTTTGCCGTGTGTGCCGGCAATCGCAATGCCGCGTTTTAACCGCATCAGTTCGGCCAGCATCAACGCCCGCGCCACCACCGGAATACCTGCTTGCCGCGCCGCCACCACTTCCGGATTGTTCGCCGCCACTGCCGTCGACACCACCACCGCATCGGCATCTCGAATGTGCTCAGCCGCGTGTCCCTGCCAGACCTCAACCCCCAACGAACGCAACCGCGCCGTCGCAGCATTGTCGCTGAGATCCGACCCCGACACCTGATAGCCGAGGTTCACCAGCACTTCAGCAATGCCACTCATGCCAACACCGCCGATACCAACAAAGTGCAGTTGTTTCACCTTGTGCTTCATGAAGCATCTCCCCTGGCGTCTCCCTGAACATCTTTGTTCTGTCTGTGTTTGCTCTGATAAGCCACTCCCAGCGCCATGCACACTTGCGCCGCCGTTTCCGCTGCGTCGGTCTTGCGAAACGCAAACGCCAGCTCCGCCATCAGCAGCGCCTTTTCGCGTGTCAACGTGCGCAACATTTCCGCCAAAGCATCGGGCGTCAATGCGTCTTGTGTTTTCTTGACGGCAGCGCCGACATCAACCAGGAACTGTGCGTTGGCGCTCTGTTCATCGGCAATCGCTCCCGGCAACGGCACAATCAATGCGCCGACGCCAACGGTGGCAAGTTCGGCCATCGTAATCGCTCCGCCGCGGCAGATAACGAAATCGGCGTCAGCATACGCTTGCGCCATTTCTTCGATGAACGGCACGCACTCGGCCTCGACCCCATATTGCGCGTAAGTCGCACGCAATGCCTCGATGTGACGCGCGCCCGCTTGGTGGATAACGCGCGGCCTTTGTTCAACCGGTAATTGCGCCAGCGCCGCCGGGACACAAAGATTCAACGCCTGCGCGCCTAAACTGCCGCCGACCACCAACAGGCGCAATGCCCCTTGCCGGTCAGCGAAACGCTCTAAGGGCGACACCTGTTGCGCCATGTCATCACGTATCGGATTGCCGACCCACACCACTTTCGCTTCGATGTTCGCCTTGCGGCTAGCGCCCAATACGCCGGGAAGTCCTGTCAATATTTTGTCAGCGCCGTGCTTCAACACCCGGTTCGCCAGCCCGGGCACCGCATTTGCTTCGTGAATCACCAGCGGCAAACCGCACGCCACCGCCGTGAAAGCGCCGGGGAACGATGCGAAACCACCAAATCCCATCACCACATCGGGACGCCGTCGTCGCAAAATACTGCGGCTCTGATAGCACGCCCTCAACAATGCAAACGGTCCCAACAACAACGTCTTCAATCCCTTGCCGCGCACACCACGGAACGACACGCTCTCGAAAGCAATTCCCTCCTGTGACACCAAGGTTGCTTCCATACCATCACGAGTCCCCAGCCAAAACACATCCCAGCCATACGCCTGCAAACGCCGCGCCACCGCGATGCCGGGGAAAACATGGCCGCCGGTGCCGCCGGCAGTCATCATCACCGTGCCTTTGCCGTATTTGCTCATACGTTGTGCCCATTCAAAAGACGACGGTTTTCGTAATCGACGCGCAACAGCACCGCTACCGCCACGCAGCTGGCGACGAGGCCGCTGCCGCCGAATGATAAAAACGGCAATGTCAATCCCTTGGTCGGCAACACACCCATGTTGACCCCCATGTTGATAAACGCCTGAGCGCCAAACCAGATGCCGATTCCATGCGCCGTCAATGCTGAAAAGGGTTGCTGCAAACGCGCCGCCTGCCGACCTATCATCCAGGCGCGAAACAGCAGCCACATAAATAACAAGATCACCACCAGCACACCGACAAACCCCAATTCCTCGGCGATCACCGCCAACAGAAAATCAGTGTGCGCTTCCGGCAAATACAACAGCTTTTCAACACTGTCGCCAAGTCCGACACCAAAAAACTCGCCACGCCCAAATGCCATCAACGAATGCGTCAACTGATACCCTTTCCCGAGCGGGTCTTCCCAAGGTTTCAGAAACGTCATCAGCCGTTCCAGCCGGTAGGGCGCCGCAACCAGAATCCCGCCCAGCGCAAACGGCAACAACGCCAGCAAACCGGTAATAATGCGGCCATCGAGTCCGCCAATGAACAACACGCCGAAACCGATGGCCACAATCACCACGAGCGCGCCGAAGTCCGGCTCCAGCAACAGCAAGCTGCCGACCAGCACCATCGCTGTAAACAACGGTAGAAAACCACGCACCAATGTCTTGGCCATCGGCTGATGCGCCGGCAGAAATTCCGCCTTTCGCACCGCATAGCTGGCCGCATAAAAAATCACCGCCAGCTTCATCAGCTCGGACGGTTGTACGTTAGTGAAATACAGCGGCAACCAGCGACGCGCGCCGTTTACCGATTTTCCGATGCCGGGAATCAACACCAGCACCAACAACAAAAGTCCAAACAAAAAGAGCCAAGGCGCCAGTTTTTGCCAAGTCGCCATCGGCAATTGAAACGCCACTACCGCGCACAACAACGCCACCACCACATACAACGTGTGCCGTACCAGAAAATACCAGGATCGATAACCGGTAAAGCTGCTGGCCTCGGCCATCGCCATCGACGCCGAATACACCATCACCAGCCCCAGCGTCAGCAACATCAGCACTGTCCATAACAGCGACGCATCGTAAGCCGCCATCGCCCGCCGGTTTTTCTTCTTCAGCGTCTCGGCACCGAGACCACCGAAGATACGCTCGAACGATGTGCGTACTTGGTTCATACCGCGCCTCCCATCGCCCGCACCGCTTCGGCAAACGCCCGGCCACGCGCCATGTAATCGCTGAACTGATCAAGACTGGCACAGGCCGGCGACAACAAGACCGTGTCGCCTGATTGTGCCAACACGCGCGCCCTCGTTATTGCCGTCGCCAGCGTACCGCAATGTTCAACGGTAACGCCGTAACACATCAACGCAGTTTCAATCTGCGGCGCGTCACGGCCAATCAAAAACACGGTTCGACAGCAACCGGCCACCGTTGCCGCCAGCGGCGCGAAATCCTGTCCCTTACCATCACCACCGGCGATCAACATCAGCGGCGAAGCCATACCATTGAGCGCTGCCTGTGTTGCTGCCACCGTCGTCGCTTTCGAGTCGTTGATATAACGCACGCCATCGACAACGCCGACTTCCTCCATCCGATGCGGAAGCCCGCGAAATTCTTTTAACGCCGTCAATACCGTCTCATCGACCGTGGTTACGCACGATGTCAGCGCCAATGCCGCCAACGCGTTCAACGCATTGTGATGACCCGCCAATGCCAGCGCCGACACCGGCAACAGCGGCGCCGCCCCGCGCATCAACCACATAGCGCCATGATGCTCGGCAAGTCGCCAGGACAACGACGCATCGGCAGGAGCCTTCCGTCCAAACCACCGCACAGGCAATTCCGCCATCTGCATCTTTGTCACATACGGATCGTCAGCGTTCAACACCTGTTGTTTCGCCCGGCGAAAAATCGTCGCTTTGGCAGCCGCGTAAGCATCAACACCGGAATAACGGTCGAGATGATTTTCTGAAATGTTCAACACCGTCGCCGCCGCTGGCGCCAGCGTAACCGTCGTCTCCAACTGATAACTCGACAATTCAAGCACGAACACATCCGGCCAGATAGCATTGCCCTCGATTTTTTCCAGCACATCAAGCACCGCATCGCCGATGTTGCCTGCCGCAATCGCCGTCAGCCCCGCCGCTTCACACAGCGTACGGGTCAGTTCGGTCGTCGTCGTTTTTCCGTTGGTGCCGGTAATCGCCAAGACTTTTTGCTCTTTGGGAAGCGCCCGCGCAAACAATTCGACATCGCCGACCAACGCTACACCACGCGCAACCGCCTGCCGGATCAGCGGCTGGTCTTTCGCCACGCCCGGCGAGATTGCGATCATATCGATACCGTCGAACAACGTCGGCGTCAACGGCCCGCAATGAATGTTCACTTGCGGCCATTCACGTTGAACACGTTCCGCATACGGCGGTGTTTCTCGTGTGTCGGCAACGGTTACCTCCGCGCCACGACGCAGAAGGTAGCGCACCAGCGAAAAGCCGGTGAGCCCAAGCCCCAACACCAACACCCGACGATGCGATAATGCCTTCATGACTCCTTACCGTTTCTGCCTTAACATCGTCTTAACGTAATTTCAACGTTGACAATCCCACCAGCACCAACAAAATCGTGATGATCCAGAAGCGCACCACGACTTGATTTTCTTTCCAGCCTTTCAATTCATAGTGGTGATGAATCGGCGCCATTCGGAATACTCGCTTGCCGGTCAATTTGAATGACAGCACCTGAACGATCACCGACAGCGTTTCAACGACGAATACACCACCCATAATGAACAACACGATTTCCTGACGCACCGCCACCGCGATCGTGCCCAGCATGGCGCCCAACGCCAATGCACCGACATCGCCCATAAACACTTCCGCCGGATACGCGTTGAACCACAGGAAGCCAAGACCGGCTCCAACCATCGCGCCGCAAATCACCGCCAACTCGCCGGTACCGATAATGACCGGAAATTGCAAATAACTTGCGAATACCGCATTGCCGCTGGTGTAAGCAAAAACACCCAGCGCAGCAGCCACCATCACAGTCGGCATGATCGCCAGACCATCGAGACCATCCGTTAGGTTCACGGCGTTGCTGGAACCGACAATCACGAAATAGCTCAACACCACGAAACCTATAATACCGAGCGGATACGAAACCGTTTTGAAAAACGGCACGATCAAGTCAGCGTTGCTCGACAGTTGCCAGTCGTAACCGCTGCGCCACATATGCGAAATCATATCGAGCACACCGGCGTTTCCCGGCACCGACAATGCCAACGCCAGATACAGCGCCGCAACCAAACCAAGCAGCGACTGCCAGAAAAACTTGGCGCGCGCCGACAACCCTTTCGGGTTGCGGTAAACAACCTTGCGGTAATCATCGATCCAGCCGATAGCACCAAAGCCTATCGTTACCCACAGTACGGCCCAGACAAAGCGGTTGTCGAGATCACACCACAGCAACGATGTGATCACGATAGCCACCAGAATCAGCGCGCCGCCCATTGTCGGCGTCCCTGTTTTGGCGAGGTGCGTCTGCGGGCCATCGTGGCGCACCGCCTGACCGATCTTCATCCGCGCCAGCCAGGTGATCATCCGCGGGCCGATCACAAACGAAATCATCAACGCGGTGATTGTTGCCAACACCGCGCGCAACGTGATATAGCCAAACACGTTGAATGCGCGGATATCATGCGCAAGAAATTCAGTGAGCCAGAGCAGCATGAGAATCTTTCCGTTGTGAATCATTCGATACCGCTACCAGCGCCGCCACGATTTTGTCCATTTGCATGAAGCGTGAGCCTTTCACCAGCACCGTCCCTGAGTGTTGTGTCAATCTTTCCTGTAACGCATCAAGCAGTGTTTCCATCGTTTCGAAATGTTCGGCTCCGGCGCCGAATGCCGTTTGCGCGTGACGCGCCAACACTCCCAACGTCAACAACCGTGTCACACCTTTCTTCTTTGCGTATTCACCAGCCTCGTGATGAAACGCTGCCCCGCCCTCACCGACTTCACCCATATCCCCCAACACCAGCCAACGCTCGCCCGTCCGTGATGTCAGCACATCGATGGCGGCGCGAACCGAATCGGGATTGGCGTTGTAGCTGTCGTCGATCAGGGTCCAGCACGTCCCTAAAGGAATTGCGCTCAACCGTCCGGACACTGCGCGGAAGGACGACAAAGCCATCGCTCCGGTCGCCAAGGGCACACCCAACACCGAAGCCGCCGCCAACGCTGCCAACGCGTTCATCGCCATCGCTCGTCCCGGCAGCGGCAAAAGAAACTCCGCCATGTCTTGACCGATAAACACCTGAAGACGGGTTCCCGTCTCTTCTGCAACAAAAACGCCCCGAACGTCAGCATTTTCTTCCGTGCCGAAACGGCAAATCGTCCGCCCCAGTCCCTGCGCCTTGTGTCCCCAGAAATCCTTGTAAGCATCGTCGCCGTTGATCACAGCACAACCTTGCGGGCGTAACGCTTCAAGCACATCGCCGTGTTCGCGCGCCACTTCCTCGACGCTCTTCATGAACTCCTGATGTTCCCGTTGCGCGTTGTTGATCACCGCCACATCGGGCTGTGTCCACGCTGCCAATGCCCGTGTCTCGCCACGATGGTTCATCCCCAACTCAATGACCGCCGCCCGATGCGTGTCGCGCAATTCCAGCAGCGTCAACGGCACACCGATTGCATTGTTCAGATTTCCGTAAGTCGCGTGGACGGCTTCATCGTCAAAATGCGCGCGCAGAATCGCCGTAATCATTTCTTTGACTGTCGTTTTACCGTTGCTACCGACCACTGCCACCACCGGTAACGTAAACCGCTGCCGCCAGCGTTTGGCCAGCGCGGAAAGCGCCGCCAGCGTGTCTGGCACGGCAACAACCGGTCTGTAATGAAAACGAGCCGCATGTTGCTCATCGACAAGCGCGGCGGCTCCCGCCTGCAACACCGCATCGACGAAATCGTGGCCGTCGAAACGTTCGCCCTTGAGCGCAATGAACAACTCTCCCGCATGGATCGTGCGCGAATCGCTGACCACTTTTGACACATCACTGTCGGAGCCCAGCAAACGACCTCCGGTCATCGCCGCCACATCGCTCAACGACAGCATCGTTTTTTCAATCATCGTGCGCTCCACGTTTCCAACGCCTGCGCCGCCACATCGGCATCCAGAAACGGATGCCGCACCCCGGCGATTTCCTGATAAGACTCATGTCCCTTTCCGGCAATCAGCACCAGATCGCCAGCGCGCGCTGTTGTGACCGCCTGCGCAATCGCTGCCGCCCGATCGGCCTCGACTACCCATGAGGCGCCGTCAACCGAGCGCAATCCCTTTTCGATCGCCGCCAAAATAACCTCCGGCGATTCGCCGCGCGGATTGTCGTTGGTTATCCAGACATGGTCGGCTTGCTTCGCCGCAATCGCGCCCATCACCGGCCGTTTACCGGAATCGCGGCCACCGCCGCAACCGAACACACAGAACAATCGCTGTTCGCTCGTTTGCGTCGCCCGTAATGTCCGCAGTACGCTATCGAGCGCATCCGGTGTATGCGCATAATCAATCACAACGATTGGCTGACCTTTACGTCCCAACCGTTGTAAACGCCCGGGCGGCGGTGTCAACGTTGAAAGCAACTGCAACGCTTCCGGTAACGGCACTTCTTGCGCCAGCAAGACACCCAGCACTCCCAGTAAATTCGCCCGGTTGAACTCGCCAAGCAAAGTGCTGCGCACGCCGCCATCGCCTTGCGGCGTACGAACCGTGAAGCGCATTTCGCAAGCACTGCCGTCAACATCAGTAGCAACAATCTCGGCGTCCGGATGACCCCTGCTGCTGTAACGCCAAACTTTCGCCGTCCATAAATGAGCCGCCGAGATCATCGCGCCGCCCATCGGATCGTCGAGATTAATCACCGCGTGGCGAAGTTGCGGGCATGTGAAAAACTGTGCCTTCGCCGTCGCGTAGGCTTCGAACGTTCCGTGATAATCGAGATGGTCGCGCGTCAGGTTGGTAAACAGTGCTGTATCAAAACGGCAGCCATCAACGCGCCCCTGCTCAAGCCCAATCGACGAAACTTCCATTACTGCCGCTTCAACACCCTGTCGCCGAAACTGCGCCAGAGTACTTTGCAGACTGGCCGCATCCGGCGTTGTGTTGAGCGCCGGCGGCCACGCTTTCTCTCCGATCAAGCCATTGCCTAATGTGCCAATCACGCCGGTGCGCGTGCCGTGCGCATGCAACGCCTGTGCGATCCAGTGTGCACACGACGTTTTGCCGTTGGTTCCGGTAACACCGATCAACGTCAAATGCTGCGACGGCTGTCCATAAACCGCATCCGCGATAAATCCAAGACAAAACGCCAGATCTTTAATGCCCCAATGCGGCACGGCGATACTGTCCCTCCTGCCATTGTCTGCATTGTCGTCGTCAACCTCCCAAAAAATACCGGTTGCACCACGCGCCACCGCCTCCCCGATGAAACGCCGACCATCGTGTTGGCCTCCCGGCAATGCCGCGAACAACATGCCTGGCGTCACCTGCCGACTGTCGACCGTAATGCCTTTTGGCGGCGTCGGCAACTGCGCCAACCACACCGTCAATGCTTTAAGAGAAAATACCGGAGAAAACAGCGTGTGCGCCATCATGTTTCCTCCATAATGTCTTCACCGTCAGGCGGCAACATGATCGGAGCAGATCGGTCGGGAGGCACACCCAGCATACGCAACGCTTTGCCGACGACGCTGGAAAACACGGGCGCCGCCACCGCCGCACCGTAATATTTGCCCGCCGACGGTTCATCAATCATCACTGCCACGATCAATCGCGGCGACGATACCGGCGCAAAACCGACAAACGAACTGACGTATTTTTTGCTGTAGCCGCCTTTTTCTGGTTTACGCGCCGTTCCTGTCTTGCCTGCGACGCGATAATCCGGCACTTGCGCGCGCGCGCCGGTGCCGTCAGGCGATGCCGCCATTTCAAGCATCCGCCGCATTTCTGCCGCCGTCGCCGGTGAAATCACCGGTTTGCCGACCACTTCGCCCGAAGTCCGGTACAACGACACCGGTTTCAGTTCGCCGTTTCCGGTGAAAACCGTGTAGCCGCGTGCCAGTTGCAGCAAATTGACCGACACACCATGTCCGTATGAAATCGTCGCCTGCTCAATTGGCCGCCAACTTTTGGCCGGACGCAAACGGCCAAAACTTTCGCCAGGAAAACCCGTGTTCACCGGCATGCCGAAACCGGTGCTGGACAACCCTTGCCACATCTTCTCGGACGACATCATCAACGCGACTTTCGCCGTCCCTGTGTTCGACGAACGTTGCAACACTTGTTCGACCGTCAGATTGCCGCTGGCGTGACTGTCGTGAATGGTGTACTTGCCGATGGTCCATTGACCGCTCGCCGTTTCCATCACCGTCGTTGGCTTCACACGACCGCTGTCCAACGCAATGGCAACCGTGAATGGCTTGAAGGTCGAGCCCGGTTCAAAGATGTCGATTAGCGCCCGGTTGCGCATTCTGGCCGGGATGAATTCATCGCGCCGGTTCGGGTTATAGGTTGGCCAATTGGCAAGCGCCAGCACTTCCCCGGTTTGCGCGTCGAGCACCACCAAACTACCGGCCTTGGCCTTATGTTCAGCAACCGCCGCTTTTAATTCCATTTGCGCCAGATATTGCAGACGGAGATCAAGCGATAGCGCCAGATCGCGTCCCTCCCGTGGCGCCTGTACCCCGGCAATATCCTCCACCGCTTCGCCCTTGCGGTTGATGATGACTCGGCGGCTGCCCGACTTACCGCCCAGCCAGTCCTGACGCGCCAGTTCCAGACCTTCCTGACCGTAATCATCAATGTCGGTGAAACCGAGTATCTGGCTGGTCAATTCTCCGGCCGGATAATAACGTCGATACACTCTTTCATCGTAGAGTCCGGGAATTTTGAGCGCCCGTGCTTCTTCAGCTATTTCAGGCGGCACGCCTTTGGCCAGATAAACAAAATCGCCTGCTGCTTCAATCCTCTTTTTCAACGATTGCGGCGTCGTGTCGAGCACCTTCGCCAGCGCGTTCATTTGTTCGTCGGAAGCATTCAGTTTTCCGGTGAACGCCCATAACGATTTCACCGGCGTCGAAATCGCCAGTGGTTCACCAAAACGGTCGGTGATTTTGCCTCGATACGCCGGGATTTCGACATCACGCACATAACGCGCCGCTCCCTGCGTTTGCAGAAAATCGCCGCTCACCCATTGCAAGTACAGCGCCTTGCCGATCAACACGGAAAACAGCACGCCGAGCACACTGAAAACAAACAACGCCCGTCCCGGCGACAACTCCGGCATCGGCGCCTGCTTGCGATGTGACGAGAGCAGACCGGCGCCGAACGTCATGGTATTGCCTCCGATCCGCGTTCCCGCGAAAAAAGTTGCGACGGCAACACTTCAATCACCTGAATTCTCCCAGGTTCAGGCAACTGCATCGCCAACGAACCGCGCGCCAACCGATCGATGCGCGCCGGCACGCTCCAAGTCGACGATTCGAGCAGCAATCTGCCATAATCGACTTCATACGCTTGCGCCTGCTGGCGGTCACGTTCCAGTTCAATGAACAATTTGCGCGCTTGATGACGCGATGTCACCAGCGACAACGCGCAAACCAGCAACAACAGCAACAAAACACCAGTGCGTACCATCAGGCCGCCTCCGTGTCACCGAATGCCGCCGCGCATAACCGCGCCGCACCATTCTGATCCCACGACGCCGCTGTCCGTTCCGCTATACGCAACACAGCGCTGCGCGCCCGTGGGTTGGCGCGTACTTCGTCTTCTCCCGCCTTGATTGCGCGACCGATCAGCCGCAGCGGCGGTTCCGGCAATACCGTCTGCGCCAGCGGCAAACGCAACAACGCTTCATCGCCGCCAAACGGCTGTGCCGCACAACGCATGAACCGCTTCACCAACCGATCTTCCAGTGAATGAAAACTGATCACCGCCAGCCGCGCGCCGGTTTTCAAACAGGAGATCAATCGCGGCAATAGCCGCATGATTTCTTTCAGCTCTTCGTTGACTTGAATGCGCAAAGCCTGGAAAGTACGTGTGGCCGGGTCTTGGTGCCAATCGCCGCGTATCCGCGCGCCGAGACTTTGAGTAACGAGCGCGGCCAACTGAGCGGTACGTTCGATCGGCCGCTCCTTCCGAGTCTCGACAATCGTCCTTGCAATCGATGCAGCAAACCGTTCTTCACCATAATTTTTCAAAACCTCCGTGATTTGTTGTTGGCTGGCTCGCGCCAAAAACGCCGCTGCTGATTCACCGCGTGTCGGATCCATCCGCATGTCGAGTGGTCCATCGTGACGAAAAGAAAACCCGCGTCCGGCATCATCGATCTGCGGTGAAGACACCCCGAGATCAAGTAACACACCATCAACCTCATCGATTGCGTGCGCGGCAAGTACATCGGGCATTTCGGAAAACCAGGCGCGTTGAAACAAAAAACGGGGAGCTTCCCGTATCAACGCGGAAGCGGCAGATTCGGCGTCAGGATCGCGATCCAGTGCTATCACTCGTCCTCTCTCACCCAATTGCGCCAGAATCGCGCGGCTATGGCCGCCACGTCCGAAAGTTCCGTCGACGTAAACGCCGTCGCGGCGTATTTGCAAAGCTGCGAGTACTTCGTTTAACAATACCGGCGCATGAGACAGACTCATCGGAACGTGCTTTACAACGAAAAACCATCAAGAACCGGCGGCAGATCGTCATGCGTTAAACGAACCGCCTGCGCCATCTGCACCTGCCACAACCCCTCATCCCAGAGTTCAAAATGGCCGCCCTGACCGACCAGAACCACCCGATGATCGAGTTGTGCGTATTGCCGCAATGCCGGTGACACCAGCGCCCGACCAGCACCATCGAGCGCAACATCGTCGGCGTAACCAACGAGCAGCCGTTGCAACGCACGGATGCGCTCGTCAAACGACGATAGCGCCATCAGTTTTTCCTGAATCGGCTCCCAGACCGGCTGGGGATAGACCAGCAAACAGCGACCAGGATCAGCCGTAATCACAAGACGGCCTTCGCCGTACAAATGCAGCGTTTCCCGATAACGGGCAGGAACAGCCAACCGTCCCTTGGAATCGAGCGCCAGTTGCGTCACGCCACGAAAAACGGGAGCGGAGACCTTCGGCGAGGGCATTTGAGAAGCATCCATCACGCGACGACCGTTCTTTTCAAAAAGACTTTAAAAACAAAAGCTTACCATCCAATTTTCCGGAAAAATGCTTTGAATGGCGACGGCAAGTGACTATGAAAAGCCTACCACAAACTCCCACTTTTCAACACTTTCCGCCACTATACGGCCCACTATGATGGCCGTCAATGATTTGCCTGTTTTTGACAAATTTTTCCCTCGCGCGAAAAAAATCGTTTTTTCTTTTAGAAATAGGCTGTTAAAACACAATGTGAAAGTACTTTTTCAAGATACTGTCGTAAAAAAACCACGATACGCTTTCTTCCCCCGTTTTTTCCTTTCGGGCCGCGGTTTTCGCGGACTTGCAAGAAAGTGCCGGCTGCTTGTGATTTCGATTTTCCCCACCAAAAACGGCACAAATCGATCTGTAAAATGACAAAATCCAGGCAAATGCTACGCAAATGCTCAAGGCAATGGTAAGCTGATTGATGAAGTTATTGTGTGTGCCCGTAGGTGCCCAGTGTGTCCTATCGGGAAAAAAGGTTGATAACAACGTTTCCGAGGTTTGAGCCATGACCCTGACCCGTTCCTTTCTATTCCGCCCGCGCCGTTTGGCGTTGCTGTCATTGGCCGCTTTATTCTTAAGCGGTTGCGCATCGTTCACGGCTGACGATCCCCGCAGCAATTACCGGCACGACTTGTGGTGGCTAGGCGCCGAATCGCCGAACAACATGCGCTGGCCGGCGCGTGAGGTCAAAGAACTGGACCCGATGCCGGTCGAATCAATTCCGGAGCGCGGCCCACCATCATCGACACCCTCGCCGGGCTGGCCGCCGCTGTAACCGTTTTCACAAAAAAATAAAGAGGCGAAAGCGTTACCGCTTTCGCCTCTTGTTGCTTTTGTCTGCTTGGCGCAGAGTCTGCTACCTTGTGCTATTTCCCCTTTTTCTTGGCGGCATTCAATGCTATCGCGGCCACTTCGGCGCGACTTAATTCGGCCTCCAGCTTCTCTTTCGGCAATGCGCCCGGCACAATGGTGCCATCAGCAAAAATCAATGCCGGTGTACCGCGAACCCCGAGCGTTTCAGCCAATTGCAGAACTTCGTTGATCGGTGTTTCACAATTACCCTGATTATCCGGAAGCGTCTTCGTAACAAAATACGCCTCCCACGCTTTCGCACGGTCTTTGGTACACCAGATTGTTCTTGACTTGCGCGCCGCGTCCGGATGTAACCCGTCCAGTGGCATCAGATACGTATAAATGGTCACGTTATTGATATCGCGCAACGTCTGCTCAATCCGTTCGCAGAACGGGCAGTCGATATCCGAAAAGAGATACAGTACCCGCTCTCCTTTTCCTTTGACACGTTTGAACGCCAACGAAGTCGGAATCGTCGTTACATCGACACGTTTCAATTCTCGCGCACGGGTATCGGTCAAATTTTGCATTCCGCCCGGCATGTTCTGCGTGTCGTACAACGACCCTCCCAGAATGTGCGTTACTTCCTTGTTGGTGTAAATTATCTGGTCACCAAGAAGCACTTCGTACAATCCGCCGAAATACGGCGTTTTCTCGACATGCCGGATCGGCGCATCGGGAAATTTCTTTTGCAACAGCGCTTTGACTTCTGCCGCCTCACCGACGGGATTCTCAACCGGCACCGGCGACTGCGCATTCACCGCCAACGTCCACGCCAGCAACACCAGTGCGCAAAATCTCCATCTGCTTTTCATTGTTTGCTTTTGCATTGTTTCTCCCAAAAAAGTACCCGTAAACTGTCTTTGTCGAGCGGACGGATTATACCAGACTTCCGTCATTGCCCTGCGCAGCCGGGCAGTCACGTCGTTTCATCATCGAAAAAAACAACGCAACACCCACAGATGTTGTGAAAAACAGCCACGAAAAATAACGCAATTCGGCGCTTGGCGCGACCAGACACAATGGCACCACATATAAAAGCCCGGAAAACACCAACGTAAACGCGTATTTACCTCGTTCACTGCGCCGTTGCCGCCAAAATAACGGTAACAATATTAACGAAACCATCACATACACAATGGGGGCCGACCACCACGTTTTAATTGCCTCCTGATAAAAATTGACCACCCCGTCGCGCCATGCATTCTCCGGCAACGTCATCGACGGATTATCGCCATAAGGAGTAATCCCCGCATAAAAAGCAAGACTTTTTTCGTGGCCGTAACGCCCGAAGAGATAGCGTGTCAATCGCCAGCGATGCTCAAAATAGGCTTTGGGATGTTTGCCGATTGTTGTCAACAACGCCCTATTGATTTCTTTCAACTGTTCCGCAGTGTAGGGTGACGGATTACCGTTATCATAGACGACAGCATATATTGTTGTGTTGGCGTCCTTACGAAAGTGTTCTCGCAACTCTTTCAACGTCGTCGTTGAAGGCATCGCAAACGAAGGAATCCGCATCTCGCCTGCAGCCAGAGAAACCGCTGCTAAATCCCACAACGCCACTACCGCCCATGCCGACATTGGAATCGTTACAAAATGTTTTTCCAGAGTCTTATTGGCCGTGAAGATACCGGCCAGAAAAACCGCCGTAACCGTCAGCAAAACCGCGTAACGTGCAGACAAACGCCAGCTTTTCAAAGTCCCCGCCAGCATCACATACCACCAATAACAGATAATCGGAAAAAGCGCCGGAAACGCATTAAACCGCGCCAATCCCGCAAACACCAGGAAAGGCAACGCCAGAACCGCCCATATTTTTCCATGCCCCACTGCCGATAAAAACATCAACGCACAAGCCAGCGACAGAGCGCCGATCAGTGTGGCGTCGCTCCACACATGCGCAAGAATCAACACACAGGGTGACAACAAACCACAAAATGCCAGAAATAGAAGCCGTGCATACCAAGCCCGAAAGAGCGTCAGCGCAAAAATACAGAGCGACAACCAGAAAAGAACATTGCCCAGAATGAAAAGCGGTGCGCCGCTGGAGGAATCAAGAGGTAACAGTAACCGCCAGACAAGCGTCACGATTTGCGGCGTCATCCCAAAACCTTCGCCATGTCGCGCCAGCCACAAACCGAGAGAAGAATCGAAAGACATAAAGCCGGGATAGAAAACCCAGACTGCCCCGGCACAAGCAACAAACGCCACCAATAACGTGGCGAAAGTCCCTGTCAACCAACGTATTCCCTTCATGGGCAGTTCGACGGTTCTGTCTTAACGTCCCGGTAACGTCTTCGCATGATTCATCGACTCTGGTGAGAAACCCAGCCTTCCGCGCACCACATACAAAGGACGCGCCTTGACCTCTTCGAAAATTCTCGCCAGATACTCACCAAGAACACCCAGCCCGATCAGCTGGATGCCGCCGATGAACAAAATCACCACCATCAACGATGCGTATCCCGGGACATCAATGCCGAAAATCAATGTCCGCACCATTAGAAACATCATGTACAGAAACGCAAAAACCGCGACGCCAAGGCCAAGATAACTCCAGACGCGCAACGGCAACGAGCTGAACGAGGT
>JAISPI010000028.1 GCA_031275075.1 Burkholderiales bacterium
TGGTCGCGGGCAACATGCTGGGAGGCGCCGCCGGCAAGATGATTTCGCTGCAATCCATCGCGGTTGCCTGCGCAGCGGTGGGGCTGATGGGCCGCGAGGCATTGGTGCTGCGCGCGACGTTGCGCGCCAGCACTGTGTTTGTGCTGTTGGCCGGGGTGGTGGTTCTTATCCTGGTGTAGAGAAAAAGTGTCAAAAACCGGAATTTACCCAAATTTTGCACTGTCTTGACGGTTCTTTACATTGCGCTTCCTATACTGGCGCCATGGCTCCGGGCGGTTTTTCAAGAATGTCGGGCTGTTTGGACAATAGGCCACGATATGAAAAGGGAAAAGACCAACGGTTTTCTCAGGGAGGCATTTTTTTGATCTGGATCAGAAATAAGTGGGGGAATTGAAACAAGCTTCGATTAACATCGTCCCAACACAGAATGTTGTATTGGCATTGGTTCCTGACGCATGCTAGGATCGCGCCGGAGCTTGTGGCAGGTAAAGCAGGCAGGCGGATGAAACCCAATAGACAGTTCGTTAGAAGGGAATGTTTCAATGATGAAAAAAATTGCATGGTTTTGGCTGATTATCGGAATTGTTGTTGGCGTAGTGGGGCTGGCAACGATGAACTATACGTTGCATGCAACTGGTACCGATGAATTCTGTTCGTCTTGCCACGTTAACAACGTGGTTAAGGAATGGCAAGAGTCCAGACATTATTCCAACCCGCATGGGGTTCGTGTGGGGTGTTCGGATTGCCATGTCCCACGATCGTTCGTGCCCAAGATGATGCGCAAGATGAAGGCGATCCAAGAAGTTTATGGACATTTTACCGGCGTGATCGATACGCCCGAAAAATTCGAGGCCAAACGCAAGGAAATGGCGGAAAGCGAATGGGCGCGGCTTAAGGCCAATGGCGGTCAGGAATGCCGCAACTGCCATCACATGGACACGGTCAACAACCCGGAAAAAGAGTACCTGAAGGATATGCACGTCGGCGCGCTGGACAGTGGGCAGATTTGTACGGATTGCCATAAGGGCGTAGCGCACAAGGCACCGGAATAAGCGCAGTATTTTTGTTGAATCCATAAGAGAAGGAGAAAGCAATGAAATTGAAAGTGATGATGTTGGTTGCGGCGGGAGCCTTGTTGTCGATGGGCGCGGCGTCAGCGCAGGATGCGGCTGCTTTGATAAAGAGCAAAAATTGCATGAACTGCCACGATGTCGAAGCTAAAAAAATGGGCCCCAGCTACAAGGAGCTATCGGCCAAGTACGCAAACGATAAAGACGCGGTGTCGAGGATCGTCAAGAGACTCAAAGACGGTCAGGGTCATATGAAGGCAGCGGCGACCGACGATGAAATCAAAGCGATGGTCGAATCAGCGTTGAGCCACAAGTAACCAACGTTGCTTCAACGAAGAAAAGGACGGCAACCCCGTCCTTTTTTATGGGCGTTTGTTTCGTTCCCAGAAGCAAAATTAAAAGGATTAACCACAAAAAACGACCGAAGACTTTTCTTTGTGTTCTTTGCGGTCAAATTGCTTTCTCCGATTTCTGACACTTAAACACGCTTTGAGTTGATAAAATAGCCGGATGACTTTTTCGACCTCTTTCGTTCCGGTTGTTACCATTGATGGCCCGGCCGCGTCTGGCAAGGGCACACTGGCGGCGAGCTTGGCAGCGGCGCTGGGGTTCCATTTGCTCGATAGTGGCGTTTTTTACCGGATGGTCGGCTGGAAGGCGCTGGAAAGCGGGGTGCCATTGACCGACGAGGCGACGTTAATCCGTCTGGCGACCGGATTGCGTCCGCGTTTCGATGGCGAGGCGATCTGGCTGGATGGCCGCGAAGTGTCGCGGACATTGCGCCAGCAGGAGGTCGGTACGGCAGCTTCCAAGGTAGCGACACTGGAGGGGGTGCGGATGGCGTTGCTTCATGCGCAACGCATGGCGCGGCGATTGCCGGGACTGGTGGCGGATGGCCGCGACATGGGGACGGTGGTCTTCCCAGATGCTATATGCAAGATTTTCATTACGGCCAGCGTCGAAGCACGCGCGCAACGCCGCCATAAGCAGTTGATCGAAAAAGGATTACCGAGTAACATAACCACCCTTTTACAGGAAATCGGCGAGCGCGACGCGCGTGATGCCGGACGCGAGGTGGCGCCGTTAAAAGCAGCGCCGGAAGCCTTGGAAATCGACACGACGACGCTGGACGCGCCGGCAGTATTGGCGCAGGCGTTGACGTATTGCCGTTCGCGTCTGGACACCGCTGCCGTCTGCTGATGTTGCTGTAAAAACAAGAGGTTCTCCGTAGCTTTAGCCGGCTGTCGAAGAACATTTTATGAACTGGCCCGTTGGCGGCGAGATACAGGGTTCTCGCGCGACGGTCTTACCCTTATTAAGGAACCAACCCCAATGGCTATTGCTACCTCCTCCGCTGTTCCGGCGGCTTCTGAAAGTTTTGCGGCGCTGTTTGAAGAGTCGCTTGCCCGTCAGGAAATGCGGCAAGGTGAATTGATCACCGCTGAAGTAACCCGGGTCGATTACAACGTTGTTGTGGTCAACGCCGGTTTGAAATCGGAAAGTTTCATTCCTATCGAGGAATTCAAGAACGATAACGGCGAAGTCGAGGTGAAAGCCGGCGACTTTGTCACGGTTGCGATTGATTCGATCGAAGACGGTTATGGCACCACGCGCCTGTCGCGCGACAAAGCCAAACGTCTGAAAGCTTGGCAGGACCTTGAGATTGCAATGGTAGAAGGGACATTGGTGTATGGCCTGGTGACCAGCAAAGTCAAAGGTGGCCTGACGGTGATGATGAACGGCATCCGCGCCTTTTTGCCGGGATCGCTGATCGACGTGCGACCGATAAAGGATACGTCGCCGTTCGAAAACAAATCAATGGAATTCAAAGTCATCAAGCTCGACAAGAAGCGCAACAATGTCGTGGTGTCGCGTCGCGCCGTGCTTGAAGAATCGCTGGGCGAAGACCGCGAAAAACTGATGTCGACGTTGTCCGAAGGCTCCGTCGTCAAAGGTATCGTCAAAAACATTACCGATTACGGTGCGTTTGTTGATTTGGGCGGCATTGATGGCTTGTTGCACATCACTGATCTGGCCTGGCGCCGCGTCAAACATACATCGGAAGTGCTGGCGGTGGGCGATGAGGTAACAGCTAAGGTTCTCAAGTTCGATCAGGACAAAAACCGCGTTTCGCTCGGCATCAAGCAGCTTGGTGACGACCCGTGGAGCGGGTTGTCGCGCCGTTATCCGCCGGGAACGCACCTGTTCGGCAAAGTGACCAACATCACCGATTACGGTGCGTTCGTCGAAGTCGAATCGGGCATTGAGGGGCTGGTGCACGTTTCTGAAATGGATTGGACGAACAAGAACATCCATCCGACCAAGGTGACGCAACTGGGCGACGAAGTCGAGGTGATGATTCTTGAAATCGACGAAGAACGCCGCCGTATCTCGCTGGGCATGAAACAGTGTAAGCCCAACCCATGGGAAGAGTTTGCGATAAACCACAAGAAGAACGATCATGTGAAGGGCGCGATCAAATCGATCACCGACTTCGGCGTCTTCATCGGCTTGCCGGGCGGTATCGACGGCTTGGTGCATCTGTCCGATCTGTCGTGGACGCTGCCGGGCGAAACGGCGGTGCGCGATTACAGAAAAGGGCAGGAGATCGAAGCGATTGTTCTGGCGATTGATGTCGAGCGTGAACGTATTTCGCTGGGCGTCAAGCAACTCGAAGGTGACCCGTTCACCAACTTCGTGGCAGTCAACGACAAAGGCAGTGTTGTCGAGGGTACGGTCAAGAGCTTGGATGCGAAGGGCGCCATGGTTTCGCTGATCGAAGGCGAAGTCGAAGGGTATTTGAGAGCGTCGGAATTATCGCGGGATCGTGTCGAGGACATCCGTCAGCGTCTGAAAGAAGGCGACAAGGTGTCGGCGATGATTATCAACATTGATCGCAAGAACCGTACAATCAACTTGTCCGTCAAGCAGAAAGACAGCGCCGATGAAAACGAAGCGATGCAGCGGATGAAGACTGAAAATACCAGCGTCAATGTTGGTGTAACCAACCTCGGGGCGCTACTGAAAGCCAAACTCGACAATAAAGACAACGCGTGAGCAGTGGAAGCGGTATGACGAAATCGGAACTGATCGACCGTTTGGCCGCGCAGTTTCCGCAGTTGGCCAAAGACACCGAGTTCGCCGTCAAGACGATTCTTGATGCGATGGCGGAGGCGCTGGCTCGCGGGGAACGGATTGAAATCCGTGGTTTCGGCAGTTTCGGGCTTAATTACCGCCCACCGCGTCTCGGACGCAATCCCAAGACCGGTGAGCAAGTGCAAGTGTCCGAAAAGCACATTCCGCACTTCAAAGCCGGTAAGGAGTTGCGGGAGCGGGTGGATTTGAGAGAAAAATCGTAGGCTCGTAAAAAAGAAAGAGGCGCTTTGATGGCGCCTCTTTCTTTTTAGGTGAAGCCGGTTTATAAAGCATCTATGAAACTTTTACTCCTATAAGGATGCGCCATGAATATTGTCCGCTGGGTCGTTGGGACTGCCATTTTTCTTGCCGTTTTGCTGTTATCGTTTGACAACGCCGAGCAGGTGACATTGCGTCTTTTCGGGTTTGGTAGCTGGCAGGCGCCGCTGATTTTCGTCGTGTTCTGCGCTTTTGCGCTGGGCGTGACATGCGGCTTGCTGGCCGGTGTCTTCCGGGTGGCGCGGGTCAAGCGGGAACTGAAAAAAGCGCACAAAGCGTTGCAGGCTTACGAAACGGCACCGGCCACAAGCACGGCCTCGTTGCTGGCCGCTGTGCCGACAACACCTTCCGGCGGTGTAACGCCATCGGAGTCCTGATGAACGGCGCGGGTAATTCGGATGAATGACGGTAGAGGGTAACGCATTATGTACATCGAACTGTGGTGGCTGTTGCTGATTCCGGTCGTGTTTTTTGCGTTGGGCTGGGTGGCGGCGCGGATTGATATCCGGCAGTTGCTGGCGGAAGCGCGGGAATTGCCGCGATCCTATTTTGAGGGACTCAACTCGCTACTAAATGAAGCGCCGGATCGGGCGATCGAGTCGTTCATGGTCGTCGCCGAAAAAGATCCGAAAACGCTTGATTTGCATTTTGCGTTGGGGACATTGTTCCGGCGGCAGGGAGAATTTTCACGGGCGATTCGGATGCATCAGGCGCTGCTCGAACGGCCTGAATTGGCGGCATCCGATCGTGAGCGCGCCGAGTTCGAATTGGCTCAGGATTTCCATCGCGCCGGATTGTTGGATCGTGCCGAGACGTTGTTTCTGAAACTCGAAGGGACACGCTTTGAACACGAAGCGTTGGGTTATCTTCTGGAAATTTACGAGACTGAAAAGCATTGGCCGGAAGCGATACGGGTGACGCGGCGGATGGAAACGGTAGCGCAGACACCACATTTCAAAGAAATCGCGCATTACCATTGCGAGATGGCTGAAGAGGCGCTGGTACGCGGCGATCTGGAGTTGGCGCAGCAGAATGTTGAACAGGCATTCGCCGAATACCGCGCCTGTGTTCGCGCCTTTTTGATTCAAGGCGACATTGAAATGGCGCGGGAAGTGCCAAATAAGGCGCCAGATAAGGCGCCAGATAAGGCGCTGGCAGCGTGGGAACAGATTGCTTCGCATCAGATCGCTTCGCTGGGGTTGGCGGCGGAGCGGGTCGTCAAAGTTTGTCAGGAGACAGGAAAAACGGATTACGCGCTTCGGCTGTTGACGCGTTGGCAACAGGAAGCGCCGTCGCTCGATATTTTTCATGCGCTGTTTCATTTGAGCCTCGCTGCGGAGGGGGCGCAAGCGGCGGCGCAACGGGCGCGCGATGAAATTGAACAAAGGCCGAGTTTGTTCAGTCTGGATCATTGGTTGCAGGCGAAGTTGAGCGCAGTCTCGTCGCCGGAAGCGCAACAGAGTCTGTTGCTGATTAAAAATCAGGTGGCTCCGTATCTGAAAAAAATGGGGCAGTACCGTTGCGCGCGCTGCGGGTTTCGCGCGCGCCAATATTATTGGCGCTGTCCCGGATGTCAGAAATGGGAGACGACGCGAGCGCGGCGTAACGATACACCGGAAGGTTTTTGCTGAAAAATGTTTACTGTACGAAAAGAGATATTATGAAAATCACCATGATCGGTTCCGGTTATGTAGGACTGGTGACAGGCGCGTGTTTTGCCGAAGTCGGCAATGAAGTGCTGTGTTTTGATATTGACGAACGTAAAATCGATGTTCTGCAAAATGGCGGAGTACCGATTCACGAACCCGGTTTGCAGGAAATGATTGCGCGCAATGTGGCAGCAGGCCGGTTACATTTTTCGACCGATATCGATCGCGCGGTGGCTTTTGGCCCGCTGCAATTCATTGCGGTGGGAACGCCGCCAGGCGAGGACGGTTCAGCCGATATGCAGTATGTGCTGGAAGCGGCGCGCAACATCGGCCGGCGGATGACGGAATGGAAAATCATCGTTGATAAATCGACGGTGCCGGTGGGTACGGCTGATCATGTGCGGGCGGTGATCGGCGAAGAGTTGGAAAAGCGCCGCACGGAAATCGATTTTACCGTAGTGTCAAATCCGGAATTTTTGAAAGAAGGCGCGGCCATCGACGACTTTATGACCCCCGACCGGATCGTTATCGGCACCGATCATGTGCAGGCTGTGCGGACGATGCGAGAGCTGTACGCGCCGTTTCAGAGAAACCACGACCGGCTTCTGGTGATGGATGTGCGTTCGGCGGAATTTACCAAATACGCCGCCAACGCGATGCTGGCGACGCGCATCTCGTTCATGAACGAATTGGCCAATCTCGCCGACCGGCTGGAGGTTGATATCGAGATGGTGCGGCAAGGTATCGGCTCTGACCCCCGGATTGGCTACCATTTTTTGTACCCCGGAACCGGCTATGGCGGAAGTTGCTTCCCCAAGGATGTTAAAGCGTTGTTGCGGACGGCCACGCAGGCAGGCGCGCCGCTTCATGTGCTGGCCGCAGTCGAGCGCGCCAACGAGCGGCAAAAACATGTGTTGATCGAAAAGATTTGTGCGCGTCTCGGCAACGATTTGTCCGGTTGCATGATCGCGTTGTGGGGGTTGGCATTCAAACCGAACACCGATGATATGCGTGAAGCGCCGGCGCGGATAATCATCCATGAACTGTTGCAGCGTGGCGCGCAAGTGGTGGTCTATGATCCGGTGGCGATGGAGGAAGCGCGGCGTCTCTTTGCCCAGGAAGAACTCAGCCTGATTTACGCGGATTCGGCGATGGACGCGGTGCGCGGTGCTGATGCTTTGGTACTGGTGACCGAATGGAAAGCATTTCGCTCTCCCGATTTTGTGGAGATTCGCAAGCAACTCAAAACGCCGCTGTTGTTCGATGGGCGCAATATTTACGACCCGCAAAGTGTGTGTGAAGCAGGGCTGGAATATTTTGGGATAGGACGGCGTTGATATTTAATCGCAAAGGGTGCAAAAGATGAAATCCATCCCCACCCCAGCCCTTCCTTTGAGGTGGAGGGAAAGTTTTTACCGCAAAGAACGCAAAGATCACAAGGAAAAATCGAAGGCGCATAAAAGAACGTTCCTCTCTCTTCTGGAGGGAGAAGGGGAAGAGCAGCGTAGGTCGGTGGTGAGTGTGGCGAGCCACAAGGCCTTTTCTGTAATGTGTACGATGAAACAGAAAATGCTCTGAATTTTCTTTGTGATCTTTGTGTTCTTTGCGGTTAAATTTTACGTTGTTAATTTTGAGGCAGGTTTTTATGACGACAAGCACTTTTCATTTTGTTAACTGGAAAGACAAGCTGGCAGAAACCCGGGTGCTGGTCGTCGGCGATGTGATGCTCGACCGTTATTGGTTTGGTGACGTTGAACGTATTTCGCCGGAAGCGCCAGTGCCGGTCGTTCGGGTGGCGCGCGAAGAAACGAGACCCGGCGGCGCTGCCAACGTCGCGCGCAATGCCGTGTCGCTCGGTTGCCGGGTCGCCTTGTTGTCGGTGATCGGTAACGATGAAGCCGGACAAAAACTGGAAGCGTTGATCCAGGACGAAAAAGTGATTTCATTGTTTCAGCGTGATGCGCAACTGCCGACAACAGTGAAGCTGCGCGTTATTGGTCGGCAACAACAATTGTTGCGCATTGATTTTGAAACCCAGCCGTCACACGAAACATTGGCAGGCAAACTCGCTGAATTTAAAGAGCAGGTTAAGAACACGGATATCGTGCTGCTTTCCGACTACGGAAAAGGCGGTTTGCGCCACATCACGCAAATGATCGAAAGCGCAGCGGCAGCGAAAAAACGGGTCGTTGTCGATCCCAAAGGCAACGATTGGGAAAAGTATCAGGGCGCGTTCATGATTACGCCCAACCGCAGCGAATTACAGCAGATCGTCGGCGCCTGGCGCGATGAAGATGATTTGGCGGCGAAAGTAACACGGTTACGGCAGGAACTAAAACTGTCGGCGCTTTTGCTGACGCGCTCTGAAGAAGGGATGAGCCTTTTCGCCGAAGAAGGTGTTTGGCACATTCCGACCCATGCGCGTGAGGTTTACGATGTTTCTGGCGCTGGCGATACCGTGGTGGCGACGCTCGGTGTTTTTCTGGCAGCAGGCGCGTCGCTACGGGAAGCGGTTTATTTCGCCAACGAAGCGGCCGGTATCGTTGTTGGTAAGTTCGGGACGGCGGTGGTGACTCCGGAAGAACTGCTGTAAAACGATAGATGCAAACGCAAAAGGGCAGTAGTTTGGGATGAAGCGTAGCGTGCCCACCGCACTCGGCCATCGGTATGGTGGGCACGGCTTAACAGCCTTTGCCCACCCTACACCGGCTCATCCGCGCACAAGCCCAACCGCCGATCGGATGATGTCTTCCGAGAGGACGCCCAGCGGTCCTTTCCCTTTTTCGACCAAAGCATCTGCTGCCGCACCGTGTAAACACACGGCGTAGCGCAGCGCGAGCGACACCTCGACGCCTTGCGCCAACAGGGCGCCGATCATTCCTGTCAATACGTCGCCGCTGCCGCCGAATGCAAGCGTCGGATTGCCGGTGGTGTTGATTGCCCACGAACCATCGGGATCGGCGATGACGCTGCCGCAGCCTTTCAATACGGTATGCGCTCGATAGCGTTGAGCGATTTCGTGGGCGGCCTTCGGGCGGTCACGCTGAATGTCGTCAGCGCTGCATTGCAACAAGCGGGCGGCCTCCGCCGGATGCGGTGTAAGCACGGTGGGGGCGTGCCGTCCGGCAACGCGGGCGATCCATTCGGGATGATGACCGAGCAAGGTCAGCGCGTCGGCGTCGAGCAGCAGCGGCGCATCAAGCGAGAGCGTTGCCGCCAGAATGTCCAACGCGGAAGAAGATGTGCCGAGTCCACAACCGACGGCCCAGACATTATGCGGCATATGCAGCACGGCTTGGGCGGA
>JAISPI010000055.1 GCA_031275075.1 Burkholderiales bacterium
CCGAGAACCCGCCGGACTTCGCCAACATGGGTAACCAGCCTTGTGACTTCCTCGCTGATCTCGATTCGGGTGGCAAACAATGCCAATTCTTGCTTGAGCCGCTCCTCATCAGGATCAAGTCCGGCTTCTTGCAGGCGACTCGTTAATTTTGCCTGATAAGCCGCGTGGATGGCCGGAATCCGCGGCGCGATACGCGCCAGTTGCGCCTCGATCGCATCACAACATTGTAAAAGAACGGTCGCCAGTTTGCCGCCTTCTCGCGCCCGGCTGGCGACAAAATCGTCCCAAGCAGCATCAAACGCCATCAGTACCGTCGCCGTTAACGTCTCGGCGGCGGCGTCCTGCGCTGCCAGCACCCCGGGCCAGCGCAAAATATCCGCCACTGTCAGCGGCGCTGCCGTAGGTGCCTGAACACGGATTTCGTCGGCAGCGGCAAGCAAGGCCGCAAGTTGAGCCGTATCGGCCCGCAAAACCGGCGCCATCTCCGGATTGTGTGCCCGCGATATTTTACAATCGACCTTGCCACGCCTCATTCGCGCTATCAGCCGTTCGCGCAGCAATGGCTCCAGCATCCGCCAATCGTCTGGCATTTTAATGCTGACGTCAAGATAGCGGTGATTGACCGCCCGCAGCTCAACATTCAACGTGTCAGCGTCGGCATTGGCGGAAGCAACGGCAAAGCCGGTCATACTTAAAACATTCATTTTTGCCAAAATTCACAAAACCATGGGGTACATCACTTTACTTTATTTAACGACACAAGGAAAATCCAACAATGTCGGCTGATTTTGCCGTGTGGGTATTTATTCATAAACAATGCTTTTATCATGGGCGTCGCCAAAAATCAGGCTCTCTCATCAGGTTACCGACTGTTGAATTACCGCATCGAGCAGCAAATTAGCCGAGGCGGTTTTTCGATCGTCTATCGGGCGACGGACCACAATGGCGAAACCGTCGCCATCAAGGAATACATGCCGGCAACACTCGGGGTTCGGATGGAGGGCGACATCATCCGCGCCAGCACCGTCGAAAACCTGACAACCTTCCGCTACGGAATGAAATGTTTTTTCGAGGAAGGCCGGTCGCTGGCTCGGATTGATCATCCGAACGTCGTGCGAGTGCTGAATTTTTTTCGCGCCAATGAGACCGTTTACATGGTGATGCGCTATGAAAACGGCCGCACCCTGCAACAACACATCCAGATCAAACAGGATCGCTTGTCCGAGCGCTTCATCCGCGGTGTTTTTGTCCGGCTGTTGAACGGATTGCGCGAAGTACATACCCACCGGTTATTGCATCTGGATCTGAAGCCCGCCAACATTTATCTGCGCACCAACGGCACGCCGGTTTTGCTCGATTTCGGTGCTGCCCAGCAAACGTTGTCGAGCACGACCGGCCGTTTTTCGCCAATGTACACGCCGGGATTCGCTGCGCCGGAACAATATCAGCGTGATGTTACGAAACTCGGCCCGTGGACCGATGTCTATGGTGTGGGGGCGTCGATGTTTGCTTGTCTCGCCGGTTTTGCGCCGCAGGCCGCTGACGCCCGGATGAAAGAGGATCACTTGATCACTGCGCGCAAACTGTGGGCCGGACGTTATTCGCATACCCTGTTGCATGTCATCGACCGTTGTCTGGATCTCGACCCGTCGCGCCGCCCGCAAAGCCTGCTGGCATTGCAAAAATTTCTTCTTTCTTTCGAAGAACCGCAACCTAAACCTACTTTTTTCGGTAGTATTAAAAGCCTCGTGAGCAAACGGTAATTCAAAACCCCGCCCCAAAACACGTTTATGCGATTTACCATCTTCCAGGATTCACGCAAAGGTTCGCGCAAAATCAATCAGGACAGGATCGCCTACATTTATGGGCGCGATACCCTGCTGATGGTGCTGGCTGACGGGATGGGCGGACACGCCGGCGGTGAAATCGCCGCGCAGATCACCGTGCGTTTGTTCGCCGAACGTTTTCAGCAAGAAGCGCAGTCGGTATTAAGCAACCCTCTCGAGTTTCTTCACGACACGATGCGTCGCGCTCATGCCGCGCTGGGGTCGTATGCGCGCCAGTTTTCGATGATCGAAACGCCGCGCACCACTTGTGTTGCGACCATCATCCAGTCGGGCTATGCCTATTGGGCGCATGCCGGTGATTCGCGGCTTTACCTGTTCCGGCAAGGGCAGCTTTACAGCCAGACCAAGGATCATTCGAAAGTGCAGTATCTGCTCGACCGCGATTTGATTACCGAAGATGAAATTGCTTATCACCCCGAACGCAATCGGATTTACAGTTGTCTGGGCGGGGCGGTTGAACCGGTGATCGATTTATCGCGGCGCACAACTTTGCATACTAACGATATTGTGCTCCTGTGTTCTGACGGTTTCTGGTCTGTCATGCCGATACGGGAAATCGCTAACATCCTGACCTCCGCGCCGTTGCTACAAGCCGCGCCAAAGATGATGCGCGAGGCGCAGCAACGCGGTGGATTGGACGGTGATAATCTGTCGACCATCATCATGCGTTGGGATACCGACGTTGACTCCGACCCGTCGCCAGCGACTGAAACCGAAACGCTAAGCCCTGGTGAGTTCCAGAGTGAAATTGAGCGTACCGTCACCGTCACCGACCGTACCGGCGCTCGTCGTGATTTGACTGACGATGAAATCGAGCAGGCCATCGCTGAAATCCAGGCGACCATCCAAAAATTCCGCCGCTGAGTTCGTGCCGCCTGCTCAAGCCGGAAGGTTTCGTACGTTAC
>JAISPI010000182.1 GCA_031275075.1 Burkholderiales bacterium
GCTCATTTAAGGCGATCATGACATGCTGCCGCTCTTCATCCCATAAGATGTTACCGTTTTCCAGTTTTTTTCCAAAATGCCGGATTGCGATAATAATGAATTTCTTTTCTTTTTCGTTAAATAAAACCTGCACGAGCGTTTTGATAGGATGGCTTTTGGAAGGGTCTTCAAAATGTACACTAACCCCCTCCGTCCACTGAAGAGGATCCTGACAAACAGGCTCCCAAAAATTGCTCTTGAAATAATTTTCATAAAAGGTCATAACCTTAACGTCAAGGTAATTTCGATCAATTTCAAAATCCAATCGATAGTAACCTTCTTTTTTGTTTCTCTCCTTGCCAATAGCGTAAGCCCCCTCTATCACCGGAATAGCAGCTAGATTGTCCTCTTGCTTGGCGCAACCGACAAATCCAAGGAAAAGAGCAATTACGCAAAATAAAATTTTTCTAACTCGTTTAGCCGCCATCGCATAGGTCACATGATGATTTATCTGAAGGTGCGTACGCACCCACCTTCCATTTGCAGCAAGCGTAGCTTAGGCACCCTACGCCTCTTTGAAACGCAAAGTTTCGCCGTCTGTTTCCAACCGCAACACCGTATCTTCCGCCACAATCATTTCGCCGCCGCTGTACGTCGGCGCAATCGGCACCAGATAACCGCCGCGATCCGCCAAGACCGCCAATTCAATCGGCGCACGAACGCCGCGTTGTCGCAACAACGAAATCGCTTGCACGATGGTTTCGCCGTGCCACAGCACGGCATCGACCAACACGACCGGCGCTTTTTCGGAAAGAATCGCGGAAAGTGCCGCTTCGGGAACCGTTCGCAGCGCCCCTTGCGCCAACGCATGCAAATCCAGCGCCGCGCAGCGATGTTTTCCCGGCAACCGCACCGCCAGCCGTTCGGCCAGCAACGCGCCCTCCTCGCCAAGCCCCAGTAACCAAGCGTCGATTGCCACCGCGCCTTCCATCCGTGCAACCAATGTTTCAAAACAATTCATTGCATTGGGCGTGCTCACGCTCTTTCTCCTTCGTCGAAATACGCTTGCAAAATCACCTGCGCCGCCACCGCGTCGCGCACCGCCCGCGCTGTTTTTCCGCCATGCCCGCTTTCTTCAAGCAGGCTTTGTGCTGCCTGCGTGGTCAACCGCTCATCGACCAACGTAACCGGCAACTGAAACATCTCTTCCAGCCAACGCGCGAAACGGCGGGCGCGTCGTGTCATTTCATGTTCTGTCCCGTCAACATGCACCGGCAATCCGACCACTAATTTTTGCGGTTGCCATTCGGTGATCAGCGCCCGCAACGCCGTTTCCTGTGCCTCGCGGCGTTCAGCACACAGTACCGTCAAGGGTCGCGCCGTTTGTGTCAACGTATTGCCGATGGCCACCCCGATGCGTTTGTGTCCAAAATCGAACGCCAGCAAGGTTGATGGCGCATTCGATTCAGGCATGACCGGCATCACCGGAAAAATGCAGCGGATCGACGCCCAGCCGCCGCATCGCTTCCCCGATTCGCGCCTCCGGCGCACACTGGAAGAGCAACTTTTCCGGCTCGTCGCCAGGAATTGTCAGCCAGGCATTCTGCGACAACTCTTGTTCCAGTTGCCCCGACGACCAACCCGCATAGCCAAGCGATACCAGCACTTCATCCGGCCCTTCACCGCGTCCCATTGCTTCCAACAGATCGCGCGAGGTCGTCATCCCAACCGCTTCACTGACTGCCAGCGTCGATTGCCAGTCACCGATGGGCCGGTGCAGAATGAAGCCACGATCGTTGCACACCGGCCCGCCCCAATACACCGGCGCGCCGTGCCAAAGATTGTCGAACGACGACACGCCGGCGCCATCGAACAACTGCGCGACGGTCATATCGGTCTGACGATTGACAACGATCCCCAACGCGCCTTCGCCGCTGTGTTCACAAATGTAAATCAACGTATGTGCAAACGGCCCTTCCTCGCCCAGTACCGGCATCGCCAGCAGGAAAGAGCCTTTCAGATCCATCGGCATCTCCGGCAGACCTGTATCCGTAATGTCCGGTATTTCGACTTTGGCGTTTGATCGTCGTCGTTGTGTCATTATGTTCTCCTAACGCATGCCCGGCAGCAGTCCCCGCATGCCGCGCATCATTTTGCCCAAGCCGCCTTTCGCTACCATTTTCATCATTTTCTGTGTCTGTTCGAACTGTTTCAGCAATTGATTCACTTCCTGTACCGTCACTCCGGCACCGGTAGCAATCCGTCGTTTGCGCGACGCTTTGATGAGTTCCGGTTTGCGGCGCTCGGTAGGCGTCATCGAATGGATGATTCCTTCCAGCTGCGCGATTTTCTTTTCTTGCATCGGCGCGCTCTGCGCCGCCTGTGCCAGTTCTGCCGGCAACTTTTCGAGCAGGCTTTGCATGCCTCCCATGTTGCGCATCTGGCTGATCTGCGTTCTGAAATCCTCCAGATCGAAGCCTTTGCCGGTCTTCAATTTTTTGGCAAGCGTTTGCGCTTTTTCGATATCGACCGTGCGATGCGCTTCTTCAATCAGCGACAGGACGTCACCCATCCCGAGAATCCGTGACGCCATCCGTTCGGGGTGGAAGACTTCCAGCCCATCCGGCTTCTCCGAAACCCCGGCGAATTTGATCGGCGCACCGGTGACCCAACGTACCGACAGCGCCGCGCCGCCACGGGCGTCGCCATCGAGTTTGGTCAGCACCACCCCCGTCAACGGCACCGCTGCGCGGAACGCCGCCGCCGTATTAACGGCGTCCTGCCCTTGCATCGCGTCAACAACGAACAACGTTTCTACCGGCGCTACCTCCGTATGCAATTCGGCGATTTCTTTCATCATCGCTTCGTCGATTGACAGCCGGCCAGCGGTATCAACGATCACCACGTCGTGATGGTGTTTGCGTGCCCAGTCGACCGCCGCCTGCGCGATCTCGGCCGGCTTTTGTTCAGGCGATGACGGGAAGCAGTCAACGTCCACCTGAGCCGCCAGCGTCTGCAACTGATCAATCGCTGCCGGCCGATAGATGTCGGCCGACACCACCAGTACTTTTTTCTTCTGCGTCTGTTTCAGCAAACGCGCCAGTTTGGCGACGCTGGTGGTCTTGCCGACACCTTGCAACCCCGCCATTAGGATCACCGCCGGCGGCACCACCGCAAGATTAAGCGCCGATGCTTCGGCACCCATCAACGCCGCCATCTCGCGGTGCACCACACCAACCAGCGCCTGTCCCGGCGTCAACGAGCCGACGACTTCCTCACCAACGGCTTTCTCGCGCACCCGCTGGATGAACTCACGCACCGCCGGCAGTGCCACGTCCGCTTCCAGCAGCGCCAGCCGCACTTCACGCAGGGCTTCCTGGATGTTGGCTTCGGTCAACCGCGCCTCGCCTTTTAGGGTTTTGACGACGCGCGATAGGCGCTGGGTTAAATGATCAAGCATAGGTTTCCTGGGGGTTTCGTTTCAAAAAACGCGGTTATAGCGCGGCACCCTTCCCACCGCCAACCGGATGACCGGACAGTCATGGATAGGTTAAAATGAATGCAACCATGATTATACCGCTTCCGTTTTTTCACCTTCTGATCACCGTTCTCTATGTATTAGGCGCTGTCACGCACTGGCGGCTGTCTCGATCACCGTCGACAGCAGGCGCCATGTCGAAATACGTCTGGGTCTTCACGCTGCTCATACTGGCTTTACATGCGTGCATCGTTATCCGCGCAATCGCCACTCCTGATGGAATTGACGTTTCGCTAGGCAATGCCATTTCGTTGGTGGCTTTCCTGTGCGTGTTGGTTGGCTGGGCCATCGGACTGATGTGGGCGCTGCCCGGCTTCGCCAGCGTGATCCTTGGGGGCGCGGCCATCGCCGCGCTGATGCCGATTGTGCTCACCACCGGAATCCATCGGTTTCCGTATGCCACAGAATCATGGGCTGCCCTGCACATGCCGATAGCGTTATTGGCATACTCGCTGTTCTTCGTTGCCGCCGTACAAGCGTTGATCATGGTCGGATTGGAGAAAAGACTGCATGCGGGCGTCACCAGCAATGCCCGGTATACCCCGCCACTGTTGACGCTGGAGCGCTATTTGTTCCGGCTGATTTTGCTGGGGTTCGTCCTGTTGACGCTGGCCGTAATCAGCGGGCTGTTTTTCACTGAGCAGGTTTTCGGCACACCGTTCAAACTGACACACAAAAGTGGTTTCTCGATCCTGGCCTGGTTCATCTTCGGAACACTGCTGGTCGGTCGCTGGCGTTTCGGCTGGCGCGGTCGTAAAGCACTCCATTGGATCCTGGCGGGAACGCTCTTTCTGGTGTTTGCCTATTTCGGCTCCAAGCTGGTGCTGGAA
>JAISPI010000026.1 GCA_031275075.1 Burkholderiales bacterium
GACCCCACCCGTCCCGACCTGCATTTGGGGCATACGGTTCAGTTCAACAAGCTGCGTCAGCTTCAAGACCTGGGGCATCACATCATTTTTCTGATCGGCGACTTCACCGGCATGATCGGCGACCCCTCGGGGCGCAACGTGACCCGCCCGCCGCTAACGGCCGAAGAAATTGCGATCAACGCAAAAACCTACACCGACCAAGTTTTCCTGATCCTCGACCGCGAAAAAACCGAAGTCGCTTTTAATTCCACGTGGCTTTCCGCGCTGGGCGCTGAAGGGATGATCCGTCTGGCGTCGCATTACACCGTCGCCCGTATGCTTGAGCGCGACGACTTCTCCAAGCGTTTTCACGGCAATCAGCCAATCGCTGTCCACGAATTCCTTTACCCGTTGGCACAAGGCTACGACTCCGTTGCGTTAAAGGCCGATGTCGAGCTGGGTGGTACCGATCAGAAATTTAACCTGCTGGTTGGCCGTGAAATCCAGAAAGCTCACGGACTCGAACCACAATGCATCTTGACACTGCCGCTGCTTGAGGGGCTGGATGGCGTACAAAAAATGTCCAAGTCGTACGATAACTACATCGGCATCACCGAAGCACCGCGGGAAATGTTCGGAAAGCTCATGTCGATTTCTGACGAATTGATGTGGCGTTATTACAATCTTATTTCATTGCGGGAGATCGAAGACATTGCCGCCCTGAAGAAAGAAGTCGGGGATGGGCGTAACCCGCGCGACGTCAAAGTGCTGCTAGCGAAGGAAGTCGTCGAACGCTTCCACTCGAAAGCCGCCGCTGACGACGCCGAAGCCGAGTTCAACGCCCGCTTTCGCCAAGGCATCCTGCCCGACGACATGCCGGAAGTCACGCTCCATACCAACGGCGCCGGGCTTCCGATCGCCCAATTAGCGAAGCAGGCCAATCTGGTGCCATCGACCTCGGAAGCATTACGCCTGATCCAGCAAAACGGCCTGAAAGTTGACGGCGATACCATCAGCGATAAAAAGCTGGTCATCGCAGCGGGCAGCACCGTCATCGTGCAAGCCGGAAAACGGCGGTTCGCCAAAGTCAACGTGCTGTGATCAGGGTGGCGGGGATCAGAAGCCAGAGGACGCATTCCCTCGTTTTTCTCCGTCATCCCCTTATTTCTCTCCGTCATTCCCGCGATAGCGGGAATGACGCTTCCTCTACTCTCAGTCCCACCTATGCGGAGATGACACCGCTCTCTGATGCTTGAAACTTGCCGCCCTACTCCTTGATTTTTCTTTGGTGGTGTTGAAATCAGGGCGACTTACTGCAAAAATGTTCCCTTCAAAACATCTTGGCGTTAAAAGGTTTCCCGTGCATCGTTTTTTCGTCAGCAGTCTGCTTTCCGTCTTGTGCTTCGCCTCGCTGGCCGTTGCCCAGCCCGCCCCTTCGCAAAGTCCGGACATAGACAATTCCGCCATCGCCGCCTTGATGAAAATGCGGCAATTCCTGCGTGAACCACACAACATTTACGCCTTCACCGAAGGGACGGTCGATCGCATCAATGAAGCCGGGTTTCTTATTCCGGAATCTTTCCACAGTGAAGTCTGGAGAACCCTGCCTTACCATATCCGTCTTTCATTCACCCATGGCGAAAACGCTCCGCGGGAATTTTTCTTCGACGGCAAAACCGTGACCCTCTATGACGCCAAGAACAAGGTCTACGCCACCACTTCTTTACAGGGAACCGTTGGCGATCTCTTTCACAAGCTACCCCTCTACGGCTTTGAATTGCCGTTTACCTCCATTTACCACGCACCTTCGCAACAATCATTGCCCACCAACATCGAAGCCTTCGACTTGGGAAAAGAAACTGTCAACGGCATCGCCTGCCGCCATTATGCTTATCGGCAGCGCGACCTCGACTGGCAAATGTGGGTTCCTGAGGAGGGAATGCCGTTACCGATCCGGTTTGCCGCCGTCAACCGCGCGTTGGCACTGCGGCCGCAATTTATATCGCATACAAAATGGGAGCAAAGAGGTTCGTTCGATAAAGCTATTTTCGAGTTCAAGCCACCCGCCGATGCCCGACGGGTCACCTTGAAAGAGATTCCGGAGAAGAAAAAAGTCCCTCGGTAACTGCCCCCAATCCTGCCCCATGCCGCCCGTAGAAATAACAAGACACGAATCTGGTATTCCGTAACGGTTTCTGTTAGAATCGGCGGCGATCAGAATTATCAGAAATGGGCTGTCCACAGCCCATTTTTTTTTCACGCGACTTGTAGATTGAAAATTGAATATCAACGAACTTCTGGAAACGACGTTGCCCGGGCTGGGCTTCGAACTGGTCGATTTGGAAATGTCTCCCAAAGGCCGGACGATTCGCGTCTTCATCGACACGCCCGACGGTGTAACGGTCGATGATTGCGCGGCAATCAGCCACCATCTGGCGCGTCTTTTCACCGTTGAGAACATCGACTACGACCGCCTGGAAGTTTCTTCGCCCGGTCTTGATCGGCCACTCAAGAAATTGGCGGATTTCGCCCGTTTTGCCGGTTCCGAAGCGCAACTGACGCTATGCGAACCCATGGAGGGCAGCCGCAAAATGAAAGTTTTACTGTGCGGCATCGAAGATGGCCGGGTATTGGCCGAGCATGCCGGCACGGCGTTGGTTATTGAGCATCACCAAATCGAACGGGCCAGGCTCGTTCCCCAAATAGAGTGGAGAAAAGCAAAATGAACCGTGATTTGCTGCTTCTGGTGGACGCGCTGGCGCGTGAGAAAAACGTGCCGCGCGATATTGTTTTTGTGGCACTGGAACTCGCGCTGGCGTCGGCAACCAAAAAACGCTTCAAGGAAGAAGTCGATGTGCGCGTTACCATCGACCGCGATACCGGCGATTATGAAGCGTTCCGGCGCTGGATCGTCGTCCCCGATGAAGAGCATGAAGAGCCATCGCGGCAAATTGCGATGACCGACGCCATTGATCAGGGAACAGGACTCGATATCGGCGATATCGTTGAAGAACCGCTTGAAGCCGTTGAATTCGGTCGCATTGGCGCGCAAGCGGCGAAGCAGGTTATTCTTCAGCGCATCCGCGATGCCGAGCGCGAGCAGATCATCAATGACTTTCTCGAACGCCAGGACAATTTGCTCAACGGCACGGTCAAGCGTATTGAGCGCGGCAACGTCATCATCGAATCCGGCCGCGTTGAAGGCATCATCCCGCGCGATCAGATCATCCCGAAGGAAAATCTGCGCTCCGGCGATCGCGTTCGCGCCTATGTGATGAAAGTCGATCGTCAGGCCAAGGGGCCGCAACTGATTCTGTCGCGTACCGCACCGGAATTTCTGGTGCGCCTGTTCGAACTGGAAGTGCCGGAAATCGAAGAAGGGCTGATTGAGATCATGGGTGCCGCCCGCGATCCCGGTCTGCGTGCCAAGATCGCCGTCAAATCGAACGATCCGCGTCTCGACCCACAAGGTACCTGCATCGGCATGCGCGGTTCGCGCGTTACTGCCGTCACCAACGAGTTGGCCGGAGAACGCGTTGACATTGTGTTGTGGTCGGAAGACCCGGCGAAATACGTCATCAATGCCCTGGCTCCCGCCGAAGTGCAGAGTATCGTCGTCGACGAAGATAAAAACAGTATGGATGTCGCTGTCAACGAGGAAAATCTGGCCGTTGCCATTGGCCGCGGCGGTCAGAACGTGCGGCTGGCGTCTGAAATGACCGGCTGGCAGATCAATCTGATGAACGTCGAAGATTCGCAGAAGAAAGCAGAGGAAGAAAGCGACAAGTTACGCCAGCTCTTCACCCTGCGGCTTGATGTCGATGACGAAGTTGCCGACATTCTGATTGCCGAAGGTTTTTCCTCGCTTGAGGAAGTTGCCTATGTGCCGATCCACGAAATGCTGGAAATTGAAGCATTCGATGAAGAAACCGTTGAGGAACTGCGCAAACGCGCCCGTAACGCTTTGTTGACCGACGCGATTGCGCTTGAGGAAAGCCTTAAGGGTGTTGAAGAGGCGCTGTTACAGCTTCCGGGGATGTCGCCGTCGCTGGCGGCAGAGCTTGCCAAGCATGACATCAAAACGCGCGACGATCTTGCCGACCTCGCTGTCGATGAGTTGATCGAAATAACCGAGTTGTCCAAAGAAGTCGCTCAGGATTTGATTATGAAAGCCCGCGCCCATTGGTTTGAAGACGAAAACAGCGATGAACAATCCGCCGTCACCCTCTAATGCATTGCGCAGGAGACTTACAGGATGCTGCACACCACCATAGAAACTTTCGCCGAAGAACTCAAAGTACCGGTCGACACGCTGCTCGAGCAGTTGGCTGCCGCCGGCATTGAGGATAAAAAAGTCGGCGACAAACTCACCGCCAAGGATAAGGCGGCGCTTCTCGACTATTTGCGTCAGCAACACGGTTCGGCTGCACCAAAAAAGCGAATCACGCTGACACGCAAGGAAACTTCGGAGATCCGGACGCCGGATGCTTCCGGAAAAGCGCGCACCATTCAGGTCGAAGTTCGCAAAAAACGGGTACTGGTGCGCCGCGAGGAAGGCGAAGTGGCTGCGGTCGCTGTTGAACAACCGCTTGAGCCGGTCGAATCGTTGCCTTCCGCCGACGAGCCTATCGTTTCGGCCTTTGAAACGTCCGAGCTTCCGGCCGTTCAAGACGATCAAACGCCCAGAGTCGGTGCTCGCGTTGCCTCACCGGCAACACCAGAAAAAGCGGCGTTGGCAGCAGCGTCTGCGACCAAGGCGGCGGCTCGCAAAGCGGCCGCCAGTGGCGAAAAGAAAACCACGGCATCGAAGAAGAAAGCAGCAGCCGTTGAAACAACACCCGGCCCGACCAGCAAAACGCGTGTGCCGGTGCTGACACCGGAAGAATTGGCTTCCCGGCAAGCCGAAGAACAACGGGCGCAAGAGTTGATCGCACGTCAGCAGGAAGATTTGCGCCGCAAGCAGGATCTGGAAGCAGCGAAGCGCAACAAGAAGGAACGTGAAGAAGCGGAAAAAGCGGCGCGTCTTGTCGCAGAAAAAACCGTTCGTGAAGAAGGAGGAAAACCGGCGACTGAACTGAAAGGCACATTACACCGTCCGGCACACAAAAAAGATACCAAGAAAGAAAAAACAAAAACCGTCTTGCGCGAAGCGGCTGATCGCAATGAAGAAATTCGGCGCGGATTGAAGCCGCGTGGCGGCAGCGCGGCGACCGGCTGGCGTTCGCCAAAGGGCGGCAAGGGTCGGCGCGAAGAAAAAACCGAAGCGCTTCCAATGCCGATTGTGCCGGTCGTCCGTGAAGTGGTGGTTCCGGAAACGATTACCGTCGCCGATTTGTCGCACAAGATGTCGGTGAAAGCGGCGGAAGTCATTAAGACACTAATGAAAATGGGCATGATGGTCACGATCAATCAGATGCTCGATCAGGAAACTGCGATCATCGTCGTCGAAGAAATGGGGCACACCGCGATCGCCGCCAAGCCGGATGATCCCGATGCGTTGTTGGTCGCCGACGAAGCGTCGAGTCATAGCGACGCCGAATGGCTGCCGCGAGCGCCGGTCGTCACTGTGATGGGACACGTCGATCACGGCAAAACTTCGCTGCTCGACTACATCCGCCGCACCAAAGTTGCCATCGGCGAAGCCGGCGGTATCACCCAGCACATCGGCGCTTACCACGTCGAAACGCCGAAAGGCATGATTACCTTCCTAGACACGCCCGGTCACGAAGCATTTACCGCAATGCGGGCGCGTGGCGCCAAAGTCACCGATATCGTCATTCTGGTGGTTGCCGCCGACGACGGTGTGATGCCGCAAACCAAAGAGGCGATTGCTCACGCCAAAGCCGGTAACGTGCCTGTGGTAGTGGCCGTCAACAAGATCGACAAACCGGATGCCAATCCGGAGCGGGTGCGGCAAGAACTGGTGGCCGAAAACGTTATCCCTGAAGCGTATGGTGGTGATGTGCAGTTTGTCGAGGTCTCGGCGAAAACCGGCAATGGTATTGATACGCTGCTTGATGCCGTGCTTCTGCAAGCGGAAGTGCTGGAATTAAAAGCGCCTAAAGAGGCTCCTGCTAAAGGTATTGTGATCGAATCGCGGCTCGACAAGGGACGCGGCGCTGTCGCCTCCGTTCTGGTGCAATCGGGCACGTTGAAACGCGGCGATATCGTCCTGGCCGGCGCCGTCTATGGCCGCGTACGGGCGATGCTCGACGAGAACGGTCAAAACGCCAGCGAGGCCGGCCCTTCGATTCCGGTCGAAATTCAAGGGTTGTCGGACGTGCCGATGGCTGGTGAAGATGTGTTGGTGCTGAACGATGAACGCCGCGCTCGCGAAGTTGCCCTCTTTCGTCAAGGAAAATTCCGTGACGTGCGGCTGGCGAAACAACAGTCCGCAAAACTCGAAAGCATGTTCGAAAACATGGGCGACAGCGATGTCAAAACATTGCCCCTCATCATCAAGGCCGATGTGCAGGGAAGCTACGAGGCGTTACAACAAACGCTTTCCAAACTGTCAACCAATGAAGTCAAGATTGACACCGTTCACGCTGCTGTCGGCGGTATCACCGAATCAGATATCAACCTGGCCATTGCCTCCAAAGCCGTCGTTATCGGTTTCAACACGCGCGCCGATGCGCAGGCGCGCAAACTTGCAGAACAAAACGATATCGAGATTCGTTATTACAACATTATCTATGAGGCTGCCGATGATGTAAAAGCGGCGCTCTCCGGCCTGCTTTCGCCTGAAAAACGTGAACAACAATTAGGGCTTGTCGATATTCGTGAGGTTTACCGGATTCCGAAAGTCGGCGCCGTGGCCGGTTGCTATGTGCTCGAAGGCACGGTTCCGCGTGGCGCGCGTGTACGTCTGTTGCGCAGCCATGTGGTGATCCACGATGGCGAGCTCGACTCGCTGAAACGCTTCAAGGACGACGTCAAAGAAGTCAAGTCAGGCTTCGAATGCGGTTTGTCGATCAAGCACTTCAACGATATTCAACAAGGCGATCAGCTTGAAGTTTACCAAGTGGTCGAAATAGCAAGAACGCTTTGATGGTATGAAAAAACATTCCGCCCGTCACCATCGCATCGGCGATCAAATTCAGCGTGAATTGGCCGAATTGTTGCGCGAACAGATCAAAGACCCGCGTATCGGCCTGGTGACGATCACCGCTGTCGATGTCTCCAACGATCTGGCGCACGCCAAAGTGTTTTTCACCAACATGGGCAACGTCGCCAGTGCCGAAGACGCCGAACAGGCGCTGTCTCGTACCGCCGGTTTTTTGCGCTCTGAAATCGCACACCGTCTTTCCAGCTTCACCGTGCCGCAATTGCATTTTGTCTATGACCGTTCGACCGAGCGCGGGATGGAAATGTCCCGGCTGATCGACGAAGCCATCGCGATGGAAAAACCTTCAGAGCAAGGTTAAAAACATTAACCGCAGAAAACGCAAAGAGCACAAAGAAATTTCTACATTCTTTGTGCTCTTTGCGGCTAAAACGGTTTTTTTACTTTGTTGGGAGCGTTTTCAGTTGTGCCTTCTGCGCGTAGCGAAGCGCAGTCGCGGAATGACGCGGTTTTCTCCCCTCGCTCGCAATGACCGGGCTATCTGGCCGCAGACCGCCTGATCCTCACAACAGCCAACCCGGCCAACAACATGCTGAGAACAACAAGAACGCCGCCCGTTCCCACGTTAACAGTATAAGCACCGCGCAACCACTGCGCTGTCAACGTCATGTTTTTTTCAATGGTGAATTTACTGTTGGGGGCATGGTTATTGCCATCCTGATCTTTCCAGCCTGTAAACGTATATCCTGTCTTTACAAGGCTGCCCTCATTCAGTACTGTCACTTCATCATTTTCAAAATATTCGGTGGCATCTGTTGGCGCCGTACCCCCCGTATTGCCGCCACCGAGATATTCGACGGTGTATACCTCAACAAATCGCGCGTGCAATGTGACAGGCGTTGTCCAGAAGTTCCAGTCAAGCACACGGGCGCCATCTTCATCAAAATACTGGTCACCACCACTTTCTGCTGAATAATAGCCCATAAAGTGGTAGCCCTCTTTTGACGGCGTATCCACAGAATTAGAGAAATAGGGCTGAATATTATTCCCTAAATAGGCATTTACCGTATATGGGGAGAGCGTCGATTCCGCGCCGCCAATACCGCCTTTGTCATCGAAGTTCACTGTGTACTTGTCACCAAGGAAAGTGACATAGACCTGCCCGTTAGCGCCGGTAGTCCGTGAATTGTTGGTTGGTGTGCTGATGTATGCCGGTAGACCCCCACCCGTACTGGCGCTTTGACCACCTGCTCCGCCACCGCCGCCTTGGGTTGCAAATGCAGTAAAGCCATTATCGCCACCTCGGCCACTTTCACCGCCGCCGCCGCTTGCGCTGTTCCAACCGCCGCCGCCGCCGCCGCCACCACCGCCACCGTAAGCATTCAAGGCAGCAGGCCCCTGACCGTCAAGTCGCCAACCACTACGCACATAACCATTTGTAGAAGTGGGTGAATGGTTGCTGCCGCCGGCGCTGCTTCCACCTGTACCAAGAGGCCCAGGACTGCTTGACTGTCCATTGGCATCGCTGTTGCCGCCGTTACCGCCTGGGGGATTGTACACAGCGCCGCCACCCTCCCCGCCGGCACCCCCGCCGCCGCCGGAAGCTATAACAATACTGCCGTTCAACATCACTCCGGAAGCAGCACCGCCACCACCCCCGGCACCGCCGCCGCTGGTTCCTGCATTGCCGCCACTTCCTCCCGTGCCGAACCATGTTCCAATGGCGCCAGCACCAGCACCAGTAGTTCCGCGAGCGCCGTTGGTGCCTGCCAAACCGACTTGGATGTTTATTGTATCGCCAGCCTCAAAGTAGAAATACTCGCGCTTAGGCTGGCTCACACCGCCTTGGGCGCCGCCGCCGGCACTGCCGCCGTTGCCGCCCCACGCTTCCACGTAATACCACCCGCTCTGATCAAGCGTCACTGACGCGCTGTTTGTATACGGCACCGCTGTTCCCAGCGTATACGCTCCAGCCATTGCCGTTGGCAAAAACGACACAAGCGCCAGACTTGCAATCATGCCCACCGAGAATAGTCGGCTGAGCCGTTTTCGATTCGTCTTTTTCATCATATCCCCCAATTGAAACAACTGTTTTATGAATTGGCATTTGAAGGCTATACCTGATAAAGAGTAAAAGCAAGAAGCAAGACTCCGCGTGGACGGTAAATCCTGACGCCTGTTGTTGTTCCCAAAAACAGGGGCATTTGGTATTCTGGTTTTTTAGATGATGGGCCCTCTATGAAAACACTCTCTTCCCGTTTCTGGCGTCGTGTCGATGGTGTTTTGTTGCTCGACAAACCGGCCGGGATATCGTCGAACGCCGCGCTTCAAAAAGCCCGCCGGTTATTTCAAGCCGAAAAAGGCGGTCACATGGGCACACTTGACCCGTTCGCGTCCGGCTTGCTGCCGCTGTGTTTCGGTGAAGCCACTAAATTCTCGCGCTTTGTACTCGATGCTGATAAAACCTACCACGCTACTTTGCGGCTGGGTATCACCACCACCACCGGCGATCCCGAAGGCGATGTCGTCGAAACGCGCGAGGTTGCGCATGTCGATCGTACTGCCGTGGAAAATGTTCTCGCCTGTTTTCATGGCACCCAGCAGCAAATCCCGCCGCGTCATGCCGCGCTCAAATACCAAGGCCGCGCTTACTATGAATACGCCCGCTCCGGAATTGAGATTCCGCGTGAAGCGCGCGCTGTCGAAATCCATGCGCTGCGTTTGATGGGTTTCGCGCCGCCGGTTCTTGTGATTGACGCGCATGTCAGCAAAGGCACTTACATTCGGACGCTGGCCGAAGACCTTGGCGCGGCGCTGGGTTGTGGCGCGTACTTGACTGCGCTGCGCCGTCTGCAAAGCGGGCTGTTTTCGCTGGCGTCGGCGCATACGCTGGAGACACTGGAGGCAATGGTCGATGCCGAGCGGACGGCTTGTCTGCTGCCAACGGAGACGCTGGTTCAGGCGTTGCCCCGAGCCGATCTCGTTCCGGCAGCAGCAAACCGTTTCAGCCAAGGGCAACGGCTGGCGCTGCACGATGTTGCGGCGCTTTCAGTCCCGGATCAGACACTCTATGCCGTCTATGAAACAGAAATGCCCCCCGCCCGCTTTCTCGGCGTCGCCGAATTCCGCGAGGGCGCCTTACGCCCGCTGCGGCTCGCCGTCTGGTGAAAAGCGGCAAGTTTCTGCGCAACAGGCATGCAAACGTCCTTTTTTCTACACCTCGTTTTCCCGAAAACACCGTAAAAACAATGCTTTTCTTGTCGACTGCCTTTCTCCGCCATCGCTTTCTACGCTATAATGACGGCCTTTTTAAAGAGACCACACATTAGACGCTTCAAAAAAGCGAAAGGATGAAAATTATGGCTGTTTCGGTTCAAGAAAAAGCAAAAATCATTACCGGTTTTCAACGTGCTTCCGGAGACACGGGTTCTCCTGAAGTCCAGGTTGCATTGCTCACCGCGCGCATCAACGGGTTGAACGGACACTTCAAGGATCACGTCAAGGATCATCATTCCCGCCGCGGTCTGCTTCGGATGGTGTCGCGCCGCCGTAAATTGCTCGATTATCTGAAATCGCGCAATGCAGACAGCTACAAAACCCTGATCGAAAAGCTCGGGTTGCGCAAGTGAACCCTCGTCGGACGGTTCCGACGCGTCGTCCGGGTCTTATCCCGGGCACAGGGCACGCTATCCGTTTTATTCCCGTAATACCTTTTTCTAATATTTGTTTCGCTTAACCGAGTGACCGTCCACCTTTCGTGAACGGTCATTTTTATTTCAAGGGTTCACATGAATACTCCCATCAAGAAATCCATCGCCTACGGCAGCCACACGCTGACATTGGAAACCGGCGAAATCGCCCGTCAAGCCTCCGGCGCTGTCATGGTCAACCTCGGTGAAACCGTCGTTCTGGTCTCCGTCGTTGCCGCCTCCTCGGCCAAACCCGGACAGGATTTTTTTCCGCTGACCGTCGATTACCAAGAGAAAACCTACGCCGCAGGTAAAATCCCCGGCGGTTTTTTCAAGCGCGAAGGCCGTCCGTCTGAAAAAGAAACGCTGACCTGCCGGTTGATCGACCGACCCATCCGTCCGCTTTTCCCGGACGGTTTCTACAACGAAGTGCAAATCGTTGCCACTGTGATGTCGGTCAACCCGGAAGTCGATCCCGATATCCCGGCAATGATCGGCGCTTCGGCGGCGCTGGCGATTGCCGGTATCCCGTTCAATGGCCCGATCGGCGCAGCGCGTGTCGGTTATATTAACGGCCAGTATGTGCTGAATCCCGATAAGAGCGATTTGCCGCAGTCGAGCCTCGATCTCGTCGTCGCCGGCACGGAAACGGCTGTGTTGATGGTCGAATCGGAAGCGAAAGAACTCTCCGAAGATGTGATGCTGGGCGCCGTGATGTTCGGACATCAGCAACAACAAGCGGTCATTGATCTGATTCATGCCCTCGTTGAAGACGCCGGCAAACCGTTGCTTGACTGGCAACCGCCCGAGAAAGACCAACCGTTGATCGATAAAGTGACTGCCCTCGCCGAATCCGATTTACGCGAGGCATATCGGATTCGCTCAAAGTCACAACGGTCGCAACGGTTGTCCGAGATCGCTGCCAATGCTCAAACCGGATGCGATGCCGACGAAGACCCGTCTCTTGCTGCGAATGTAACGCAAATCCTGTTTGATCTTGAGGCCAAGATCGTTCGCAGCCAAATTCTGTCCGGCGAGCCGCGTATCGACGGCCGCGATACCCGTACCGTGCGGCCAATCACCATTCGTACCGGTGTACTGCCGCGCACGCACGGCTCGGCACTTTTCACACGCGGCGAAACGCAGGCGCTGGTTGTTGCCACTCTCGGAACAGCGCGCGACGAACAAATCATCGACGCGCTGCAAGGCGAATACCGCGACCGTTTCATGTTGCATTACAACATGCCGCCCTACGCTACCGGCGAAACCGGCCGCGTTGGTTCGCCGAAACGCCGCGAGATCGGTCATGGCCGTCTCGCCAAACGCGCGTTGATCAACGTGTTGCCAGCGGCGGAAGATTTTTCGTATTCGATGCGTATCGTTTCCGAAATCACCGAATCGAACGGTTCGTCGTCGATGGCATCGGTTTGCGGCGGCAGTCTCGCGCTGATGGATGCCGGCGTACCGACTTCGGCGCACGTTGCCGGCATCGCGATGGGCTTGATCAAGGAAGGCGGTCGCTTCGCTGTGCTGACCGACATCCTTGGCGACGAGGATCACTTGGGTGATATGGACTTCAAAGTCGCCGGCACAACCAACGGTATCACCGCGCTGCAAATGGACATCAAGATTCAAGGCATCACCAAAGACATCATGGCAGTGGCGCTGTCGCAGGCGCGCGAAGGCCGGATGCACATCCTCGGTCAGATGCAGCAGGCGTTGCCGCATTCGCGCACCGAAATTTCGCAGCACGCGCCGCGCATGATGACGTTCAAGATCAATCCGGAAAAAATCCGCGACGTGATCGGCAAGGGTGGCGCTGTCATCCGCGCACTGACGGAAGAAACCGGTACGGTGATCGATATCACCGATGATGGCATGGTGACCATCTCGTCGGTCAACGCGGAAGCTTGCAACATCGCCCGGAAACGGATTGAGGAAATCACCGCCGAAGTTGAAATCGGCAAGATTTACGAAGGCACCGTTTTGCGGTTGCTTGATTTCGGCGCCATCGTTCAGGTGTTGCCTGGCCGCGATGGTTTGCTGCACATCTCGCAAATCGCCAAAGAACGCGTCAATCAGGTTTCCGATTATCTGAAAGAAGGTCAGGCCGTCCGCGTCAAAGTGCTCGAAGCCGACGAGAAAGGCAAAATTCGCTTGTCGATGAAAGCCGCTGCCGAAGACGAAGTTGCGCCGGAAGCTGTACAACCAGACGCCAACCAGACGCAAGAAAACTGATGCCGCGATAATTCCTAAATAACCAAGGGGCTAAAGCGCTGTGCTGAAGCCCCTTTTTATCTGGAAGCTTTGTTTTGGAAATCGGACTCAACGCCGTCTTTATTACCGCCGTTCTGCAAATCATCGCGATCGACATCCTGCTCGGCGGTGACAACGCCATCGTAATCGCGCTGGCCTGCCGCCGCCTGCCGCCCAAGCAACGCCGTCTCGGCATTTTCTGGGGTGTATTTGGCGCTGTGGCATTGCGCATCGTCCTGATTTTCTTCGCGCTGCAATTGTTAACTCTGCCTTTCCTGAAAATCATCGGCGGTTTGCTGTTGCTATGGATCGGCATCAAATTGATCCTGCCCGACGACGATCATCATTCCGAAGCCACCGTCACCGGAAGCACACATCTCATCGGCGCCATCAAAACGATTGTTATCGCCGACGCGGTGATGAGCCTCGACAATGTAATCGCCGTTTCCGCTGCCGCGCAAGGCCACCTCGCATTGGCTGTCTTCGGTATTTTGATCAGCGTGCCTATCGTCATCTGGGGAAGCCGCTTTGTATTGTGGCTGCTCGACCGTTTTCCGGTCATCATTCTGCTGGGCGGCGCTTTGCTCGGCTGGGTCGGCGGCGCGATGTTGATAGGCGACATTGCATTGCAATCCTTCACTGCCGATTGGCCGGCATACAGCAAATATTTCGCCGCCGCCATCGGCGCTCTTCTCGTACTGGCCATCGGCAAAGGGATCGCTCGCCGGGAAACGCCACCTCCCGCGGTTTCATAACCGCAAAGAACATAAAGAGCACCCTCTTTACGTTCTTTGCGGTTAGTCGCTTTCAGTTCTACTTAAAACCGTTTCCAGTTCGAATTAGAATTACACCGTTTCTTTTTCTACTGTTTTCGGTTTTTGTTCTTTTCGCCAATAGCCTCCCTGCATCCAGGCGCTCAGACCACGGCGTAACCAGCCGATGACTGCCAGCGCCAACCACAGCGCCCAGATGAGCATCGCGGCGCGATACACCCACATCGGTAGGCTAACAAGCGCCACCATTGGCAATTTACCCTCGCTCTGATCGGAAAACCATAACAGTTGGTTGCCGGATGAACCGTGTCCAACGACGCCCATATCCGGCATACCGAGCAAGCCGTTGGGAATGACCGCGATCAGACAGGACAACGCGGCAGCACTCAGCAGTACCAGCCCAATCTGAACGGCGTTAAATTTTTGCGCCTGCCAGTTCGGTAAAGCACCCGCCCGTTGCCGCCAATCGAGCGCCAGCAACCAGAACGCAATCAACGCCAGCGCCATCCACGAGAACGTGGAAAAGCCCAGCACCAACAAGAGCCAGTGATGGAAGCGTAGTGATGTCCAGCCACGACGCGCTAACAGCAACGTCAAAAGAAATGCCAGCACCAGCGCCACCACCAATTCGCCCCAGTACAACACAGCGGGGCCGACCGACGGCCCCAACGATGCAAGCAACCAGCGTTGCTCCGGCAACACTGCCTTGATATCAATATTGGCGGATAACAAACCGAGGTCGAATTCCGGCATCCGCATCACCATGCTCGCTTCGCGCGGTTCGCGCAAAGTGACCGAGAACGTTTGCACGCCCGGCGAAACCGGCAACGTCAGTTTTCCGTCGACCGGTCGCAGATTCAGGCTTTCGCGGTCGCGCATCACACTCAACACTTCCATCTCGGAAGACGGCAGCGTGATGACGTGCTCTCCTCCTTGGCTAGCGCGCAACCTAAACGATAACGTGTGCTGACTGGCGCGTATTCCGATTGCGTGGTTAACGCCCACATGGTCAATGGCACGCACCATTCCCTCGACAACTGGCGGTGAAGTCAACGTCAACGCCAGCGTTTCGCCCGGCAACGGATGAAACTCGAACATCGCTTCGCCGCCGTTATCGAGCAGCGTCACTGGCACACCTTCCCAACGCACATGCCACGAAGGGCTTACTTCAATACGCCAGACTTCGGCGCGCTCCGCCAGCGCCGGTGCCGTCAATCGCAATGTCTCGCTCTTGTCGAGCCGCGATTGCCATTGGGTCTGGCGCTCGCTGTGGCCGAGTGAAGCGGTGGCTTCATCGCCCTGCACTTTGATCCCTGGTGTTGTCACATGCTCACCCGCCAGCAACGGTATCGTCAACGTCACACCGCCTTCACGCGGCGATACGCGAGTCACTGTCGTCGCCGCAGTCCAGTCGAGATCGAAATGCAAGGTCCGCGTCACCCGCACATAAGGCGGGAACTGTTGCGCACCGCCATCTTTCAAGCGTTCTGCCGAACCAACCGCTCCCGGCGTTTCATCGGCGACACGGGAAAGATGCACCGTTTCGTTGATCAATCGGTCTTCGTCGATGCCGTCGGCGCGCCAGCCTTGGCCGCTGAATACGACACGCTTTGGCCGCAAGGCAAAATGCAGTGACGTATCCCTCCCCTGCACTATGTACTCCAACTCGACGAGATGTACGCCACGGGATAACGCCACGAAACCTGTTTCCTGATAAGAGCGCACCGCATCGATAGCGCGGCCATTGATCAACGCCCGCAACAACATCGTACTGTCCCCGGCCTCCGGCAGCGGCAGCGCCACGCTGTCACCGGCGTGCGCCTCCAGCCTGACGCGCACCGCGCTGCCGTGCGCGCTGATTTCGGCCTTGGCGATGTCGGCGCACCCCGGCGCACAACGCGGTGGTTTGTTAACCCGCTGCTGCAAGGTCTGCAACAGTTTCTCCGGCGGGAACACCGTCGCGTCTTGCGCCGACACCGGTGCGGAGTGTAATCCTATCGTAGCCGCCAGCGCCGTTGTTACCAGCATCATCACCATTGATGTCTGCACCGGAACATTTTTTTCTTCGGGCGCCGGTGACGCCATCGGCTTCAAACCTCTTGGCAAAACATCGCGTGTGACCCGCCAGACAATCACGCCAAGCAACACAATCATCACTACCCGCAACAACCGTGTCAGCCACGGTGGGCTGATGATGAAACGGACAGTCTGGTCGGCCAGCACCGGCCCACTCCAACGCAAGGTGTAATGTTGCCCGATGGTCCAGTTGGGTTCGCCGCTGCCCGCCTGTATCACATTGGACTGTGCGTAGCGCTGATGCATTCTGTTGCTCATGGAAGCGGTGCCCATTTTTGATAAGACAAGCAGTGGCGGCTCCGCCGCAGGCGAGGGCGAAACTGGAGACGCGGCGCGCGACCGCGCCGGCGGCGGCATCGGCATTGCCCCCTCCTCCACAGCTTCAGGATATGTTGTCTCCTCCTCCAAAGCTGGCGTATCGTATTTAACTGCCGTTTCGGGCACGGCTCGCGCCCTCATCCCGAAGTAACCGTTGTCCGAAGGCTCAAGCTGCGGGTACAACGCCGAACGCAGCTCACCCGGCACAAAGGCAACCGCCGTCAGAAAAAGAACCGCCAGCGCCGTATACTGCGTAAACCGCAAAGTTTTACCCAACCGTCCGCCCGCCAACGCCCGGTTGAGCAACGCCAGCGCCAGCACCACCGCCAGCGCCCACAGCGGCGCGCCCGGTTCCTGTAGCGCCAGCACCAGATACGCCGCCGTTACGATGCCGCCACCCAATCCCAGCAAACGCCAAGCCAGCAACGCGATGAACGCCGCAAAGAAAATATCGAGAATCGTCCAGCGCGCAACCCAACTGTTGTTGGCCGCATCAGCGCCGGGCGCTGCCAGCAATTTGTAACCGTAGGGCAAATGCAGCGTCGTGCTGACCTGATCGAACGTCTGCCGCCAACCGGTCACCGGTAACGAAGTCGCCGACCCCGCCGCAATGCGCACACTGGCATCGAGCACCACCTGCGGGCTACGCCATTCGACGCCGGTCAGCACCGCGCCCGAATCTTTCCCTACGACGCCCTGCGTCACCAGCAATGCCTCGCCGTCGGCGCTGGCGCGCTGCAAACGGTATGGCGCCGCCACATCGAACCGCCAGCCCTGCTGCATCCGTCCACGCACCGCGTCTTTGGCAAAATAACCGTCGCCGGAAAAATCGAGCCACAATTCGCGGGCGAGCGTCAGCCGGTTGGTCTCGTCAGCAGCGAGTCCGCGCGACCGCTCCTCAATGTTCAGCTGCGACGACGCGTTCATCGCAAATGCCGGCAACGACTGCCAAACCGTCGGCACACCGGCCTGCCGCGGATCGACTGCCATCGTCTCACCATCCGTCGTGACCGCCGTCATCCGTAGCGCCGGCACGGCCTCGTAACTCCAGACCTCCTGCGTAAGCGTCTCCGGCAGACGCGCTTGGAGCCGCGCCAATGGCGTCTCGGCGCGCGCGTTCAACACCAGCGTCGCCTGACCGGGCTGCACCTGAATCTGTAAGCGGCCTTCGGTATCAATCCGCGCCGGCCAAGGCGATTCCAGCGCCGTCGCCACGAAATGCTCCGGCAACACTGGCGTTACCCGGATTTCGCGCGCCTTGCCGGACACCCGCAGTTGAAACCGGGTGGTCAGTTGCGCCGGAATGGTGTCGGTGAGTTTGCGGTATACCTGCAAGTCAACGCTGTCCGCTGCCTCGTTGGTAACCGCTGTCGACCGACCCAGCGTCAACCGATTGTCTTTGCGCTGCAACGGTTGGATTGGTTTGCCGTCAATGCTCAACGCGACCAGCGCGCTCATCGCCGGAACAGTCAGCGCCTGCGGCCGCTCCTGCCAAAGGATGCGACCACGCACGCTGTAATCGCCCGCCGTCAGCCATAAAGCAGGAGCGCCTCCGTGAAACAGCACTGGTTGTGGCGAACCGTTGACGCTCACTTCCTGCGGCCAATCCCGGCTATCGCCGGGCAATGGTACCCACGATTCCGCTGCCACCTGCCAGCGCTGGGTAAACGCAACGCCTTTGTCGCTCACCTCCAGCGCCAACACCCCCGGCCAAGCACAAAGAAAATCTTCGGAACCCATACCATTCGTCCCGACGATGAGCGGACACTGGCGAAATTCCTGCTGATAACGCACCCAGTCACGCCAAGGTTGCAGTACCGGCGGCGCGCCCGTTGCTTCCGCCAGATGCGTCGGCGGCGCGCTCATCGCCGCGCCAGTCGAACACACCAGCGCCACCAATGTAATGAAGATTCTCAATGCTTTGAAAACCCGAAACCTTTGCTGTTCCATTTCCCGCTCCGAATGGCCGACAAGGCATTTATCATAACGCGCAAACAGAAACAGCGGTAGGGTGATTTTTACACCCCTTTTATCGGCAGGTTGGATAAAGCCAAAGAGCCTGCCCCGAAATGCCTTTGATCGGGGGGGAAG
>JAISPI010000061.1 GCA_031275075.1 Burkholderiales bacterium
GTTTCCCGGAGGAAGTCTTCAAACGCTTCATCGCTTTTGCGTTGCAACAACGCCTGCCGCGCTTGTTCGTGCCGGCTTTCTTCGGTGACGTCCTGCTGACGGCGTTCAAGCACTTCGATCAGGTGCCAGCCGAACTGTGTGCGAACTGGTTCTGATTTTTCTCCTACACGCAGCGCGTCCATCGCCCGCTCGAAGTCGGGCACGGTGTTGCCGGGGTTGACCCAACCCAGATCGCCGCCGCGTGTGCTGGAGGCGTCTTCGGACATCAGCCGCGCGAGGGTCTCGAACGGTTCGCCTGCGTCGAGCCGCTGTTTGGCGCGCTCGATTCTTTGTCTGGCGTCGTCCTCGGAGGTGGTTTCAGAAATACGCGCCAAAATGTGGCGGGCGTGGGTTTGTTCGACGACTTTCGGCTCGTTGTGGCTGCGCGAGTCGAGCAGTTTCAGAATGTGAAAACCGGCTGGGCTTCGAAGAATGTTTGAAATTTGATCCTTTTTCATGCTGCGTATGATGTCGGCGAACAGCGCCGGTAAACGGGCCGGTGTGCGCCAGTCAAGCAAACCGCCGGTCAGAGCGTCGGAGGCATCCGACATGGCGACAGCGGTTTGCGCGAAGTCGGCGCCGCTGTTCAGTCTTTTGAGGATGTCTTCAGCACGGGCGTGGCGTTCATCAATGGCGTCAGAGGTTGCCTGAGGAGGAATGCTGATGAGAATGTGCGAAATCAGATATTCGGTTTCGCCATCGGCTTGGGATTGAACCAGTTTGAGGTAGTTATTAACTTCGGCATCGGTGACGACGATATGGTTGTCAACGTCGCGTTCGCGCAACCGTTGTACGGTAATTTGTTTACGCAATTCTTCACGGTACAGCGAAAGCGGGATGTTCTCTTGTGCCAGTGCGCTTCGCAGCTCTTCGAGGGTCAGGTTGTTGTCTTGTGCGACACGGCTGATGGCGCGATCAATCATGGTATCGTCAACGCGAATGCCGGTTTCTCTGGCGAATTGCATCAATGCTTTTTCGGTGATGATTCGTTCGACGATTTGATGTTCCAGCTCGTTGTTGGGGGGCGGCGTGACGTTGGCGGCTTTCATCCGTTGCAGGATGGTGTTTTTTTGCGTTTCGATGTCGTATCGGGTGACGGCTTCTTCGTTGATGATCAAAACGATGCGATCGAGCATCACCGTTTGAGCAGCGGGCGCTGAGGTCGGCGTCCGGGCGGTTTGGGCGAACGCACTGTTGCCGAACAGCAGCACACCGGCAAAAGCGGCGAACAGGACAGCGGACGGGAGAAACGTGTTGTGTGGTTTCATGGTGAAGCCTCAAAATTCAGGGTAAGTCGTGTAGCCGGGAGCGGTATCGCGCCGTGTTGGATCGTTGGAGATCGTGTAGCCGGGAACGCTGCGGCGTAACACTTCCAGCGGCGATGGGCCGATGCGTCCCAGACCGCTCAACTCCAGTTGCAGGAAGAAGGAGGTATTGGTCTGTTGCACGGCTGTAGCCAGACGATGGATAGCGGCGCGGAGAATCCAGCAGTCCGCATTGTATTCGACGCCGCCGATTGCCTCCAGCGTTTTTGAATCGGCAAGAGAATAATTCCAACGGCCTACTACGCTCCAGCGCATGGACAGCGGCCATTGTGCGGCAATGTCGAATTGTTTCAGTTCGGTCGGGCCTTTTTCGGGGTCTTGGTAGTTCCGGGTGTAGCGCCAGGTGCCGGAAAGTACTTTCCCCGGCGATGGCATCCAGCGGGCGCCGATGTTGAAACGCTCAGATCGGGAAATATCAAAGTTGTATTGGGTAAGCATCGACGCCGACCAGGCGCGCGAGAGTTGCGCTTCTGCGCCAAACAAGAAGTCGGAACTGTTGGCGGAGCGCGGCGTTTCACCGGGAAGCACAACGCGCTGACTGGAAAAATACAAACGTTCACCGGCCATCATGCGCAGAATTTCGGCGCCGTTGTTGGTCAGAATGCGTGAGGTCAGCGCCAATGTCAGTTGGCTGGCGTCGCCGAAACGGTCGTAGCCGATGTAGCGATTTTCGCTAAACAACTGGGAAAAGTTGAAATCGTCGATCGTGGTGTCGAACGCCGGCAGGCTGTTCTGATCGCGATAGGGGACGAAAACATAAAAAAGACGCGGTTCCAGTGTTTGCACATAATGGGTGCCGAAGAGCGAACCCTCGCGCTCAAATGTCAAACCGCTATCGAGGCTCACCACTGGAATGGTAACACCTGGTGTTTTGTCTTTGTAAGGTTTGGAAAGATCGGGATCGAGCCAGTAGTTGCGTTGCTGAACGCCAGCGCGAACCGTGGCGAACCATCCCAGTTCCTGTTTTCTCCAGGCGACCGTCGGCTGAATCACGAAACGTTGCCCTTGTGTCAGATCGATATGGCGGAAACGCGTGTATTCAGCTGATCCCGAAAGGCTGAGGTCATAAGAACGCAGGCTTGGCGTCATCCAGTCGCCCATGGACACCAGCACTTGGGGTGTACGGTTGTACGGAGGTTGAATATAATCGGCGCGATCCTGTAACGTTTGGAAATTCTGCACACGCGTCAGTACGGAAAAAGGCCCACGCCACATTCGGAGTCCGGCTTCACGCGGCAGCGTGGTCTGCGACGTGACGGACAGTCGGTCAGCGAGGTCGGCGAAATAATTGTCATCGGAAACTTTGGTCGCATCAATGTAAGCGTTCGTCCACGGCAACAAACCTTGTTGGTGTTTCCACGACATCAGGTAGCGTGAACGGTTGGCCTGACGGTCGCTCGGCAGATATTCACCATTGAATTCGCCGCTCATCGGCCATGCGTTGCCGAACAAATAACGGAATTGATTGTTCAACTGCAGCCCGCGTTTTGTCATCAGACGTGGCGCAACCATCGCGTCGTAATTGGGAGCAAGGTTTAGGTAATAAGGTGTCGTGAGCTCGAAACCGCGGGCGTTTGACGAACCGAAAGTAGGTGTCAAAAAACCGGACTTGCGGTCGTTGTTCAACGGAAATTCCAGCCAAGGCGAGTAAAGGAGCGGTACATTCATGAACCGAACCGATGCGTTGTACGCAGTGCCGACCGAACGCTGGGTGTCGATTTTCATTGTGTCGGCATGCAGAAACCAATCATCACGCGGAGCTTGACAGGTGGTAAAACGGCTGCCGCGCAAAGTGTAGCTGTCCGGGCCGTCAAAGGTCAGTGTTTGCGCGTCGCCGCGGCCGCCGACTTCATCGACGTAAAACGTTGGCGATTGCAGTGTTCCGGTCGCCGTGCTGCGCGCGTAATCAATGTTTGGGCCGGCAACCCAACTGCCGTAGCGGCGCATCACCACATTACCGCGGGCGTGCAGCGTATTGGTGTCTTGGTCATAGCGCATCCAGTCGGCCAGCACCGTTTCACGGTGCGCGCGCAGTTCGACGTGCCCGCTGGCCTCGACTTGTGGGTGGGTGCCCTCGACACGGTCGGCGCGCAGAAAAATAGCGCCGCGCTCGGTTTTTTCATACGAGAGGGCTTGCAGGCCGAACGAAACGCTTTGCTGTTGTCCCGCTGTTGTTTCGAACGACGACAACTCGCGCGCTTCACGCAGCGTGAGTGTGGAAGGCGCGGGAAAGGAAGAAGCGCTTTCGGCATCAGCGGACTGCGCCAGCACTGCGGATACCGGAAACCCAAACAACCATCCGGCGCCTGCCGCAATGAAAAGCGTCCGCTGGATGGCTCGTTGAATTGTCCGCTGCAATGACATGAAAATCGACGCCGACATGTGGATGAAAATACGTTATTCTAGCCGACACGACAGAGATCAGGATTAAATGCAGGTACAATCTGGAGCGTCTTTTGAGTGGCTACTGATGCCTGACACCCGTTTCCCTCTCGCCGCCGATTCTTCCCGTCCTGCTGCGTTGGCTGCTTGGCTGGGCGCGCTGTTTGGCGGTAACGCCTACACCATGACGCCCGCTTCGGAGGACGCCAGTTTTCGCCGCTATTTTCGCGTCGTTTTCCAAACGCCGCCGCCCGCGCCGTATGCGGGGCAGTCTTCGCTGATCGTGATGGATGCGCCGCCCGACAAAGAAGACTGTCGCCCGTTCATCAAAGTCGCGGCGTTGCTGCGTGATTGCGGTGTCAACGCGCCAAAGGTTTACGCGCAGGATTTGACGCGGGGATTTTTACTGCTCAGCGATTTGGGCGATACCACTTACCAGACGGCGCTGGAACGTGGCGCTGACGCACAGGCGTTGTATCTGGACGCCATCACGGCACTGGTGGCTTGGCAGCGCGGCGCGAACCCTCTGTTGTTGCCGGCTTACGACGAGGCATTGTTGCGTCGCGAACTCGATCTTTTCCCGGACTGGTTCGTCGCCAAACATTGTGGACACGATCTGCATGATACAGAGCGGACGATGCTGGAACGCACGTTTGCCTTGCTGATCGCCGCGGCACAGGCGCAGCCGCAAGTATTTGTGCATCGTGATTACCACGTTCGCAATTTGATGGATGTCGCGGAAAACCGTCCCGGCGTGCTCGATTTTCAGGACGCGGTTTTCGGGCCGATCACCTATGATTTGGTATCGTTGTTGCGCGATGCGTATGTGGCGTGGGAAGAGGAACAACAACTCGATTGGGCGATTCGGTATTGGGAGCGTGCTCGTGCTGCCGGTTTGCCGGTAGCGGCGCGTTTCGACGATTTCTGGCGCGACTTCGAGTGGATGGGGGTGCAGCGTCATCTGAAAGTCGTCGGGATTTTTGCGCGTTTGTGGCACCGCGACGGCAAAGACGTTTATCTTGCCGATGTGCCGCGCGTACTCAGTTATCTGCGGCATGCCTGTGCGCGTTATACCGAGTTGACGCCGTTGCTGCGTTTTCTCGATGTGCTTGAAAAACGCGAGCCGATCATCGGCTACACGTTTTGAAGCGGGTGACGAAGATGAAAGCGCGGGCGATGATTCTGGCGGCAGGACGTGGTGAACGAATGCGGCCATTGACGGATGACACGGCGAAACCATTGTTGTTGGCGGGCGGCAAGCCGTTGATCGTCTGGCAGATTGAAGCATTGGCGCGCGCCGGTTTTCGCGAGATCGTGATCAATGTTGCCTGGCAAGGCGCGCAAATCGAGGCGGCGCTTGGCGATGGCGAAGCTTGGCAGGTTCATCTTATTTATTCGCGCGAAAATCCCGCATTGGAAACGGCAGGCGGTGTTGCGCACGCGCTGCCGTTGCTTGAGACCGGGCCAGTGCTGATTGTAAGTGCCGATGTTTGGTCGGCTTACGATTACCGGACGCTTTTGCCGCGCATCGAAGCGATACGGGATAGAGAAAACGCGACGTCTGCGCATTTGGTGATGGTGCCTAATCCGTCGTATCATTCCGAAGGTGATTTTGCGTTAGACAAGCATGGTTTGTTGCGCATGGTTGGTGAGCGGCTGACCTTCGGCAACATCGGGATTTACCACACAGAATTGTTCTCCAGTATTGCTCCTGATGTACCGCAAAAGCTGACGCCGTATTACCGGCAATGGGTGGCGCAGGGCATGGTTTCCGGTGAATGCTACGATGGGTCGTGGTTCAATGTGGGGGCGCCGGAAGATTTGGCGGCGCTCAATGCGGTTATAGTAAAAAATGGCGCAAGTTTGTTGTAGGGGGCTGGCGCACGCAACGCATTCGTTTAAGGCGCTATCGCAACCAAAATACTACTTTTTGCGATCTTTGCGGTAAAACAGTTTTTCGGTTAAACCATTTTTTTGACTTCGTTTCACCATGAATAATCCTTTACTGATTTCTTCCGGTCTTCCCTGTTTTTCCGACGTTCGCCCCGAGCATGTCGCGCCGGCGTTGGCGCAGCGTTTGCAAGAAGCGCGAGACACTGTTGAGCGCGTCATTGCTTGCGATGAATCGCCAGCTTGGGAAAATCTGGCGGTGCCACTTGCGGCGTCGTTTGACCGGCTCGATCAAATGTGGGGTGCGGTGTCGCATATGAACGCGGTGGTCAGCTCTCCGGCGTTGCGCGACGCGTATAACACTGGGCTGCCGTTATTGACGGCGTTTCACAGCGAAGTATCACAAGACGCGCGGCTGTTTGCGCGTTATCGTGCCTTGCGCGACGGCTCGTTGTTTGCATCGCTTTCGGAAGCGCAGAGAAAAGCGGTCGACAATGCTTTGCGCGATTTTCGTTTGGGTGGTGTTGAATTGCCGGAGCCGCAGCGCGCGCGTTTCAAGATGTTGCAGGAGGAGATGGCGCAGTTGTCGGCAACTTTTGATGATCATGTGCTCGACGCGACTCAGGATTTTTCGTTTCTGGTGACCGATGAGGATGATCTTGCCGGTTTGCCGCCTGATGTGATTGCCGAAGCGCGGTTGCAGGCTGAGAAGAACAAACAACAAGGCTGGCGGCTGACGTTGCTGGCGCCGTGTTACCGGCCGGTAATGCAATACGCCGAGCATCGGCCATTGCGGGCGGCGCTGCATCGCGCTTATGTGACGCGCGCTTCCGAACTGGGCGTTGATCCGACACGTGATAATACGGCGCTGATTCGCCAATTGTTGGCGCTGCGCGCCGAAGAAGCGGCGCTGCTTGGTTATCCGTATTACGGCGCTGTTTCGCTGGTGCCGAAGATGGCTGACAGCGTTGATGAAGTGCTGGCGTTTCTCGGCGGTCTGGCGAAGCGGGTGCAGTCTTTTGCCGAGCGTGATTTTGAGATATTGAAAACGTTTGCGCGCGAAACGCTTGGATTGGAGGAATTGATGCCGTGGGATGTGGCATTTGCCTCGGAAAAATTGAAGCAGCGCGATTACGCGTTTTCCGATCAGGAGGTGCGCTCCTATTTTCAGGAAGAAAAAGTATTGAACGGTTTGTTCCGCGTGATCGAGGTGTTGTTCGGTGTGACGGTTCGCGCTGCGCCGATGGAAGCCTGGCATCCCGACGTTCGCCATTTCGAATTGAACGACGAGGCGAACGGAGAGGTGATTGGCCGGTTTTATCTCGACTTGTATGCGCGGGAAAAAAAACAGGGTGGGGCGTGGATGAACGGCGCGCTGCCGTTGCGGGTAACACGCGACGGAATACAAAAACCGGTGGTGTATCTAACGTGTAATTTTCCGGCGCCGGTGGACGGCAAACCGGCGACGTTTACCCACGAGGATGTGTTGACGTTGTTTCATGAGTTCGGCCACGGCCTGCATCAATTGCTGACGCGCGAGCCGACGCCGGGAGTGTCCGGTCTTGAAGGTTTCGAGTGGGACGCGGTGGAGTTGCCCAGTCAGTTGATGGAAAATTTCTGTTGGGAGTGGGATGTGGTCAGGGCGATGAGTGAACACGTTGAAACCGGCGAACCGCTGCCGCGCACGTTGTTCGACAAAATGTTCGCGGCGCGTAACTTTCAGGCGGGATTAAGGTTACTTCGGCAGATTGAATTCGGCATGTTCGACATGCGGTTGCACGCAACGCGACTTGTCCCTGAGGCGCGCGCCGTGCTGAATGGCGTGCGGCGCGAAATCGCGGTGATCGAGTACGCCGATTATGACCGTTTCGAAAACAGTTTCGGGCACATTTTTGCCGGCGGTTATGCTGCCGGGTATTACAGTTATTTGTGGGCGGAAGTGCTGTCGTCGGACGCATACAGCCTGTTTGAGGAGGCGGGAGGGCTTTCGGCCAAGGTTGGCCGCCGGTTACGCGACGAAATCCTCGGACGCGGCAGTGTGCGAAATGCGCTACAGTCGTTCATTGCGTTTCGTGGTCGTCCTCCACAAATGGAGGCATTTCTGCGACATAATGGCATTATTGAAACTGTTGAGACCGTTAAAGAGGCTTGACCATGATTATTTTCTCTTCGTCTTTCTTTTCGCTGTTGAGCCGCGTCGCGTTGGCGGCGGCAGTGTTGGCGCTGGCGTTCAGTGCGAGCGCTCAAACCCTTTACCGCTATGTCGATGCCGATGGTCGTGTCGTATATACCGACAAGCCGCCGCCGCCTTCGGCAAAAGAGTCGCAAATCAAGCGTGCCAACGCTAATTTCATTGAGACCGACAAAATTTCGGCGAGCACGCGGCATGCCATGGGACGTTTTCCTGTGACGTTATACGCGTTTTCGTGCGGGACGCTGTGCGAGGACGCTGAAGCGTTGCTGCAAAAACGCGGTATTCCTTACACGTTCGTCAACACGCAGGATGAAGAGGGCATCGAAAAGCTGAAAAAGCTGACCGGTGGACTTCAGGTGCCGGTGTTGCAGGTGGGGACTGAGTTCGTCAAAGGGTTCAGTGACACAGGTTGGCAGCAGTTGCTTGACCAGGGGGGGTATGCCAAGGATGCAGGTGTGAAAACGGCAGTGAAACACACGGCGGCGTCAGCGCAAACGCCTTCATCGACGCCGGAGCCTGAGTCGGAGCCGCCACCTGAGCCGGTGCCGGCACCGTAGATGCCTCTTGGTCGTTCGCGAAAATAAACAACGCCGATTGAGAAAACACCAAAGGCGGCTCACGGGTCGCCTTTTGACTTGTTTCCGGTGAAAAAACAGCAAAAGACGCTATGAAGATCGCTGCCTGGAACGTCAATTCGCTGAATGTGCGTTTGCCGCGCTTGTTGGCTTGGTTGAAAAAGCAGATGCCGGATATCGTGTGTTTGCAAGAAACCAAATGTGAAAACACCCGTTTTCCGCAGGATATTTTGTTGGAGGCCGGCTACCAAAGTTGCTTTCACGGACAGAAAACGTACAACGGCGTAGCGATTCTGGCGCGTCGGGAAATGCCGATGGCAGAGGTTCTTTGCGGGATTGAAGATTACGACGATCCGCAAGCGCGGGTTATCGCCGCCACCGTAGCGGGGATCAGGGTGGTTTGTGTTTACGTGCCGAATGGACAGAGCGTAGGCAGCGAAAAATTTGAATACAAAATGCAGTGGTGCCGTCGCTTGCGGCGTTATTTGCAGGAGACGGTGATACAGTATCCGAAACTCGTTGTCGCCGGCGATTTCAACATCGCGCCGGACGATCGAGACGTGCATGATCCCGACGCATGGCGCGGCCAGATTCTGTGTTCCGACGAGGAACGCGCTGCTTTCCGGTCATTTCTTGCGCTTGGGCTTGCCGATAGTTTTCGTTTGTTCGAACAACCGCCTAACGTATTCAGTTGGTGGGATTACCGGCAATTGGGATTCGCCAAGAATCGCGGCTTGCGTATCGACCATTTGCTGATTTCCGAAGCGTTACGGGAACAGTGTGTTGCCAGCGTGATCGACCGCGATGAACGCAGAGGAGAAAAGCCGTCGGATCACGCGCCGGTAATGGTGACGTTGTCGGAATAAAAACGATTTTTAATGTAAGTCAGAATCAAGAAACAAGCATTTCGTCTTCTTCGGTCAGCCATTCGCGCCAGACCGCCACCAGCAATGCCATCACCACCGGGCCGACGAACAGGCCGACCAGCCCCATCGTTTGAACGCCGCCGACCAAGCCGAACAATGTTGGCAGGAGCGGCAATTTGGCCGGGCCGCCGACCAATTTGGGGCGGATGGTTTTGTCAACGATGAAAAGTTGGAGCGCTCCCCATGCGAACAACCCCAATCCGGCCAACGAATGACCGCTACCGAACAGATAAAGCGACACCAACGTCATGGATGTTGGAGCGCCTCCCGGAATCATCGCCATGAAGCCGGTGAGGACGCCGAGCGTCAACGGCGACGGCGCGCCGGCAATCCAGTACGCGAACCCAAACACGACACCTTCGCCGATCGCAATGATGGTCATGCCGGTGACGGTGGCGCTGACCATCGTCGGCGCAACGCGCGAGACACGATGCCAGCGTTTCGGCAAGATGCGCTCGCCGACTT
>JAISPI010000067.1 GCA_031275075.1 Burkholderiales bacterium
AGACGGGTTAGCACCTCTTTTTCACGGCCACTGGCAATCACGGTCGAAGCGCCAGAGCGAGCCGCACGTTTGGCGGCGAGCACTTTGGTCAGCATACCTCCTTTGCCAATGCCGGAACCGGCGCCGCCTGCCATGGCTTCCAGCGCCGGATCGCCGGCGTACGCTTCCTCAATCGGTTCCGCGTCAGGCTGTTGACGCGGGTCGGCGGTAAACAAACCAATCTGGTCCGTCAACAGAATCAACACATCGGCTTCAATCAGATTGGTCACCAAGGCGCCCAAGGTATCGTTGTCACCGACCTTGATTTCTTCGGTGGTCACAGTATCGTTTTCGTTGATGATCGGAATGACGTCGAGCGCCAACAGCGTCCGCAATGTCGAACGCGCGTTCAAATAACGCCGCCGGTCAGAAAGGTCTTCGTGGGTCAACAGAATTTGTGCCGTGCGCAGATCCGATTGCGCGAATGCCTCCTCGTAAGCGTGCGCCAACCCCATCTGTCCGACTGCGGCAGCGGCCTGCAACTCCGGTATCGCGCGCGGTCGCGTCGCCCACCCAAGGCGTTTCATGCCTTCGGCGATGGCGCCCGATGAAACCAAAACAATTTCCTTGCCGGCCTTTTTGAGTTGCGCGATTTCCGTTGCCCAGCGCAACACCGCTTCATGATCAATACCGCGCCCTTCATTGGTGACCAGGCTGGAGCCGACCTTGACGACAATACGGCGGGCGTCTGCTACCACCGAGCGGTTCATGAGGATTCTCCTTGCTTGATTTTTGACGGTGCGCGTGGCGCGTCGATCGGTGTTGGCGTTAACACCACCGGCTCATTATCTTCCACCTCCGGCAGCAACGCTTCCGCCGGATGTTCATCGAGCCAGCGCGACACCGCCTGCACCAACGCAGCGCAACCGTTCCCCGTTAGCGCGCTAACCGCGTAAACCGGTTCCGTCCATCCGAACGCCCGCACGAAATCAACAATTCGCGCATCGCGCTCTTCTTCGTCGATCATGTCGATTTTATTCAACACAAGCCAGCGCGGTTTTTGATACAACGTCTCATTGTAACGCCGCAATTCCTCAACAATCGCGCGCGCCTCTTGCGCCGGATCGGTTTCCGGATCGAGCGGCGCAAGATCGATGACGTGCAACAGCAATCGCGTGCGCTGCAAATGGCGCAGAAACTGATGCCCCAAACCAGCGCCCTCGGCAGCGCCTTCGATCAAGCCGGGAATGTCGGCCATCACGAAGCTCTTGTCCATATCGATTCGAACCACACCCAGACTCGGTGCCAATGTCGTGAACGGATAATCGGCGACTTTCGGTTGCGCCGCGCTCACTGCGCGAATCAACGTTGATTTGCCTGCGTTGGGCATACCAAGCAATCCGACATCCGCCAACACTTTCAACTCAAGATGCAAGCGCCGCGCTTCGCCTTTTTCGCCGGGTTGAAATTGCCTCGGTGCGCGGTTGGTGCTCGATTTGTAATGCAGATTGCCCCAACCGCCGCGCCCGCCTTTCGCCACTATCGCGCGCGCTTCGTGATGCGCCAGATCGGCAAGCGCCTCGCCGGTATCGGCGTCGCTCACCACGGTTCCTACCGGTACGCGCAGCACCATATCGTCGCCGCCGCGTCCGTATCGATCCGAACCGCGTCCATTTTCTCCGCGCTTGGCGCGAAAGATTCTCAGAAAACGATAATCGACCAGCGTGTTGATATTGCGATCGGCCACCAGATAAATACTGCCGCCGCGTCCACCATCGCCACCGTCCGGGCCGCCGCGCGGAATAAACTTCTCACGGCGAAACGAGGCCGCGCCGCTTCCACCGTCGCCCGCATACACTTCGATAAACGCTTCATCTACAAATTTCACTGTTCCACCCTGCGATAAAGCACATACATTTCCGTATTATCCCCGTAGCGACGCCCCGATTGCAGCGTCTCGAAACCGTCGAGCGGCGGCACTTGCAAGTTCGCCACATTGTATTCCACCAATAACAGCGGACAGGCTGCCATAGCCGGTTTCTGTTCTGGAAACACTTTCACCGCCGTGTAGTAATAAAAAATCGCGCGTTGCGCTTCACCGACATCGCGGCTTGCGACACAACCACTCGCGGCGTATGGCTGCAACATCCTGGCCACGACCTCATAACTACGCCGCGAATCGACATACGGCATCCAGATCGTCACCACCAATCCCCAAATCAACATCATGCCCACTGCCCAGTTCAGCACCGCGCGTTGACTTGATTGCCGCGCCGGCCGCACCAGCAGAATCCACAAAACCGTCAAAAACAACGACACCAACGCACTGCGTAAACGGAATGTCGGTTGATAGCCGACCTCGGCATCGCGGAACAATTCCGCCGCATACGATCCCAAGCCGTTGATATACGCGTCCCACCAGAAGAACCACAACACAATCGCCGTCAACCCGAAAGTCAGAATGCCGAACCAGTCGAGTCCCGCCGAACCGCCACGCGGCAGTGTTTCAACTTCTATTGACGCCAACAACGCTAACGGCACCAACAACGCCATCGCTTCGATTGGCCGGACATCGGGCATTAACAGTATCGCTACAATTCCTGTCACCGCGACACATGCCGGCAAAATCACCTGCGGCGTCTGAAAACCTCCGTTGAAACCGCGCGCCCGTATCCGTATCAGCCAAATGATCAGCGGCCACGCCGGAAATGCCAGCCAAAGCAAATTCTTTCCAAGCCAGCCGAAATTACTGACCATCTCTCGTCCAGACCATCCAACCGATGGAGACTGAGCTGCCCACCACTGCGCAAACAATTCCGGAGAACGTTGATAAAGCCCCCACGGCCACAACGCGCACAACACCACCGCCAACACCATCGCAATCGCCAATGTTGCCGCATACTGTTTTTGCCGCCAGCCCGAATGCAACCACGGCAACAACAGCGCCGGCAACAACAACCAGAACCAAGCCACCATGTTGTAAGCAAACGCGCCGACCGTCAACGCGACCCCGAATAACACCCCGGCGGTTCCCGGTCGCCGCAATGCTAACGCCAACGCCAATATGCCCAGCGCCAGCGCGGTCATCAACCCCAAATGAGGCGACAGTTGATGCGCGTGGTCGAACAAGCCGACTGAGCCAATCAGAATCAACATTGGCAACCAGCGCTGCGTTTTGCCGCCGTTCTTGTGATAGCGGCCCAATTCGTGTCCCGCCAGCGACACACATCCCAGCGTGATCAACAACAACAACCCTGCCGCCAGCCGCGCCGCATCGTGTGGCGCAAGCCAAGGCGTTGCCAGCTTCATCGTCAACGCCGCCAGTTGCGGCACCAGCGGCCCATAAGTAAAAAACGGTTCGCCGATCAGCGACGGCACCAACATATCCCGGGTGTTGACCATCTCCCAGGCAATCACAATGGTTTGCGCGTCTTCACCCTTCCACGGCGCGTGCCCAACCAGCCCCAGCGCCACCCAAGCCAGACACAACAACACCAAGCCGCTCTGCTTCCACGCCCGCCAGCGGTCATGGGACGCCCTGGCCTCCGGGCTTAAATGGTAAGGAATCTCCAGTGGCATAACGGCTCGGTTTTTTTAATATTAAACGGCGAATTTGAAATTATAGAGCTTGGAGCGGAAGGCAGGTTGCCTCCCCTACGGGATATCGCACCGGACGTATCGTAGGGGAATCCGGAATAAAAAAGGCAGCACCATCGGCTGCCTTTTCATGCTTGTTTCGTTTCTGCTCAGGACGCGGCAACAGATGTCCGCTTGTTGCCGAAACGCTGACGGAATTTTTCGACGCGGCCAGCGGTGTCCACGATTTTCTGTTTGCCCGTATAAAACGGATGGCAGTTCGAGCAAACTTCTACATGCAGCGAACGCCCCAGCGTCGAACACGTCTTGAACGTATTGCCGCAACTGCATACCACTTCAATTTCGTTGTATTTCGGGTGAATACCGGCTTTCATCAATCATCCTTTCCAGAGGCGCAACGCCCCGTCAACCCTCCGGCGATACCGTGCAGCATTGGCTCACAGCCGCCAAGAGAACTTTGTATTATCCGTTAAAGACGCAAGTAGAGCAAGTTTTCAATTTTGCGATGACAAAATCTTATCCCGACGCCATTGTTGCCTACCCGCCGCGCCGCATTGAATCGAAGAAGTCGGCGTTGTTCTTGCTGGCGCGCACCTTGTCGAGCAGGAATTCCATCGCGTCCAGGTCGTCCATCGGGTAGAGCACTTTGCGCAGAATCCAGGTCTTTTGCAACACGTCCGGGCTTAACAACAGCTCTTCACGGCGGGTGCCGGAGCGGTTGACGTTGATCGCCGGATAAATGCGTTTTTCGGCCATCCGACGGTCGAGGTGGATTTCCATGTTGCCAGTACCTTTGAATTCTTCGTAGATCACATCGTCCATCCGGCTGCCGGTATCGATCAGCGCCGTAGCGATGATCGTCAGCGAGCCGCCTTCTTCGACGTTACGCGCCGCGCCGAAGAACCGTTTGGGACGGTGCAACGCGTGCGCATCGACGCCGCCGGTCAGCACTTTTCCGGAGGTCGGCACGACGGTGTTGTAGGCACGCGCCAAACGGGTGATTGAATCGAGCAGGATCACCACGTCTTTTTTGTGTTCGACCAGCCGCTTGGCTTTTTCGATCACCATCTCGGCGACTTGCACATGGCGCGTTGCCGGTTCGTCGAAGGTTGACGCCACCACTTCGCCGCGCACGGTACGTGTCATGTCGGTCACTTCTTCCGGCCGCTCGTCGATCAACAATACGATCAACACGACTTCGGGATAGTTCGCCGCAATTGAATGCGCGATGTGTTGCAGCATGACGGTTTTGCCGGATTTCGGCGACGCGACAAGCAGGCCGCGCTGACCTTTTCCGATCGGCGCAACGATGTCGATGATGCGGCCTGTGATGTTTTCTTCAGCCTTGATGTCGCGTTCCAACACCAGCGGCTTATCCGGAAACAGCGGCGTCAGGTTTTCAAAAAGAATTTTGCTCTTGGCGTTCTCCGGCGGCTCGTTATTGATCTTGTCAACTTTGACCAGCGCAAAGTAACGTTCACCGTCTTTCGGCGTACGGATTTCGCCTTCAATCGTGTCGCCGGTGTGCAGATTGAAACGGCGAATCTGCGACGGCGAAATGTATAAGTCGTCGGTACCGGCGAGATACGACGTCTCTGGCGAGCGCAAAAAACCGAAGCCGTCGGGCAGCACTTCGAGCACGCCGTCGCCGAAGATGCTTTCGCCGCGCTTGGCGTGCGTTTTCAGCAAGGTGAAAATGAGGTCATGCTTGCGCAGACGGTTGGCACCTTCGATGCCCATGGTGTTGGCCATCTCGACCAGCTCGGTAACGTGTTTGGCTTTAAGATCAGAAAGACGCATAATAATGCTGAATATCGTAAAAACGCCGCATGTTTAGCGGAAAAAACGGGCGACAAGATTGGCGGTCAACCCGCGGTGAAAGAACTTTCAGGGAATAAGAAGATCATCCGTCCGGGCATAGCGCGATAGACACTTGAGACCCGAAACCTGCTTTTGTAATTCCGGCAACGTCCGGTGCTTTCCATGACTGCCATTGCGCCGCCGATGAAGTAACGTTAACGTTTTCAAAGAAAACTGTCAAGAAAAGTTTTGAGCTGGCCACGGCTCAACGCTCCCAGTTTCTGCCCTTTGACTTCGCCATCCTGAAATACCATTAGCGTCGGCATCGCCCTGATGCCACAACGTTGGGCGGTTGCCGGATTTTCATCGACATCAACGGTGACGATTTCCAGCCGTCCGGCGTATTCCTCGGCCAGACTTTCCAGCACGGGCGCCATCATCTTGCACGGACCACACCACTTCGCCCAGAAATCGACCAGAACCGGGTGCGGTGCTTTCAGCACGTCCTGCTCGAAACTGTTGTCTGTGACTTCTTTCATTTTGTTGCTCCTTATTTTTCGAATTGATGGCGAACGCTACGCCTTCTCTGTGCTGTTGTCCAGCACATAACCCATCAATAGCGGATTTTGCGGATTTTTAATCACGCCGACAATAACCGCTTGGTGACACCAGCATTTCATCGCCAATTTGTTAGAATGCGCTATTTCCAACCCGCATACCTATCATGACTTACGTCGTTACTGAAAACTGCATTCGTTGCAAATACACCGATTGTGTCGATGTCTGCCCCGTGGACGCTTTCCGCGAAGGCCCCAACTTTCTGGTCATTGACCCCGACGAGTGTATCGATTGCACCCTGTGCGTTTCCGAGTGCCCCGCAGAAGCCATTTACGCCGAAGATGACTTACCGGTCGATCAGCAGGACTTTGTTGCGTTGAACGCCGAACTTTCCAAAGTCTGGCCCGTCATCATCGAGCGCAAAGCGCCACCATCTGATGCCGACAACTGGAAAGGCGCGCCGAACAAACGCGAACATCTTGAGAAATAACGCCCTCAGCCCGCTTGCTCCGTCTTTGGCGCAAGAACGCTTCTAATGGCGCGCCCGACAGGAGTCGAACCTGTGACCTTTGGCTTCGGAAACCAACACTCTATCCAACTGAGCTACGGGCGCGGAATACCGGAATCCCGCAAGGATACGCGAAGGTGGCGATTGTAGCCAGATTGGAGCGATGCGTCCAGCCCGTTTGGCGTTCCGGAACCCAAAAACGCCTTCTCAAGGGGTTGCCAAGGCTCATTTCTACGGCATAGCCTTCCCTTTTCCGGGTTCACCTTCCCGCCTTTTCTCCGTATTTTTTGCGCTCGCTTCGCCGCTGGAGAAGCGCGGCTTTTTACGGTATCGTCAAACCTTCTTAGCAACGTTCGCTGTTGAATCATGTCGTCGTACGTCGTCGGAGATATTCAGGGCTGCCACAATGAATTGTGCCGCCTTCTTGAGCTGATCGGTTTTTCCCCGAAACACGACCGTTTGTGGTGTGTCGGCGATCTCGTCAACCGCGGCCCCGCTTCGGCAAACGTTTTACGCGAACTGATCGCGCTCGGCGATTCGGTGCAGTCGGTGCTTGGCAATCACGATTTTCACCTGCTGGTTTCCGCCGCCGGTTTTCAGAAACTCGGTCGCCGCGACCACCTCGACGACGTGTTGCTTGCCAAAGACCGCGACGTGATGCTGGAGTGGCTACGCCATCGGCCACTGGCGATTCGCTTCGACGATTATCTGGTTGTACACGCCGGCGTGATCCCCGCCTGGAGCGTTGACGATGTATTGCGGCACGCGCATGAAGTCGAAACCGTACTGCACAGCAACGACCGCAACACTGTTTTGCATTTTCTGAAACACCTCTACGGCAATACGCCGGAACGATGGGATGAGCGGCTGCGCAATCAGGATCGGCTGCGCGCCATCGTCAACATCTGCGCACGTCTGCGTTTTTGCGCCGAAGATGGGACCATGGATTTTTCAGAAAAAGGCTTCCGCGATCATCCACCGTCCGGCATGCGCCCCTGGTTTGCGTTCGAGTCGCGCCGCACCTGCAACGTCACTGTGTTGTGCGGCCACTGGTCGATGCTTGGTCTGTCACTGATGCCCAAGGTGCTGGCGCTCGATTCCGGCTGTCTGTGGGGCGGCATGCTAACCGCCGTCCGGCTGGAGGATCGTCAGGTATTCCAAGTGCCGAGCGAACAACCGCCGTTTCGGCAGTAGCGATTACACAAAACAAAGAGGCTTTTTTAACCGCAAAGAACACAGAGATAACGTTTTTGCGCTCTTTGCGTTCTTTGCGGTTAATTTGTTTTTGATTTTTCCGCGGCTTGCGTTCTCTGCGGCTGTTCCTAACTCAAAACTTCAACGTTTCCCCAAACGCTTTCTGATACCGCTTTGCCACATCGTCGCGAGAGACCGGATGATTCTGTGGGCCGTGATGGGCGATCTTGATGGCGCCGAGAATCGCCGCCAGCCGGCCGGTCGTGCGCCAATCCCAGCCGCGCGCGATTCCGTAAAGCAGACCCGCGCGGTAAGCATCGCCGCAACCGGTGGGATCGACTTCAGCATCAGGCGTCGCTGCCGGAATCGATAATGAGCCTTCTTCGGTCATGATGCGTGAACCTTCCGCCCCCTGCGTAATGATCAACGCCCGCACACATTGCGCAATCTCTTCCTGCGAAAGCCCCACACGATCACTCAACAGCCGCGCTTCATAATCATTCAACGCCACCACATCGGCGAGCTTGATCATTTCGAGCAATTCTTCTCCGGAGAAAAGTGTCATCGCCTGTCCGGGGTCAAACACGAACGGAATGTTCGCCGCGTGAAATTGTCGCGCGTGTTGCAGCATCCCTTCACGGCCATCGGGCGCCACATGCCCCAATGCAATGTTTTTCGCGTCGCTCACATTGACGCGATGCGATTCCGCCATCGCGCCCGGATGAA
>JAISPI010000076.1 GCA_031275075.1 Burkholderiales bacterium
CTCAAATCTGCTAGAATGCACAACCGCCGTTATGTTATTTACTTACTGCGGCGCCTGCGGTTCAAGCAGGCAATTTCCGGCGCCGATCCGCCTTGTATGGAAAACGGCGCTTAATTCACACATCGGCGGTTTCAGGGTGCCAAGAGGTTTTAAAGCCTCGCAGAGCGGGTTATTCCGCAAAGCCACTGCCGCTGATGGAGGTTAACCCTGAAGGAGTTTTGAATGTCTGTCAGTATGCGTCAAATGCTGGAAGCGGGGGTGCATTTCGGGCACCAGACCCGTTACTGGGATCCCAAAATGGCCGAGTACATTTTCGGCCATCGTAACAAAATTCACATCATCAACCTCGAGAAAACGCTCGAAAAGTACAACGAAGCGGTGCAGTACATACGTCGTCTCGTTGCCAACAAGGGCACGGTTCTGTTTGTCGGTACCAAGCGCCAGGCTCGCGACATCGTCCGCGAAGAGGCTGCGCGCTGCGGGATGCCTTACGTCGATAACCGTTGGCTGGGCGGCATGCTGACTAACTTCAAGACGGTCAAGCTGTCGGTCAAGCGGTTGAAAGACCTCGAACAGATGGAAGCCGATGGCACGTTCGAGAAAATGAGCAAGCGCGAAGCGCTGACGCTTTCGCGCGAGCTTGCGAAATGCCGCCAGAGCCTGGGCGGGATCAAGGACATGAGTGTGCTGCCCGATGCGATCTTCGTGATCGACGTTGGTTATCACAAAATCGGGGTTACCGAGGCGCAGCGTCTGGGGATTCCGCTGGTGGCGGTGGTCGATACCAACCACTCGCCGATCGGCATCGACTATGTGATTCCGGGCAATGACGATTCGAGCCGGGCAACGCGCTTGTACGCGCGCGGTATCGCTGATGCGGTGCTTGAAGGCAAGAACGATGCGATGTCGGGACTTCTTCAGGCGGGCGATGAGTTCGTCGAGGTGAGCGAAGAAGACGAAGCGGAAGAATTGGAAGCAGCGAAAGAATAAAGTGGCGCGGGTTTCCTGCGCCGTAAGGTGATGAATTGAAAAGTCCGGGGCGACGCTCCGGCTTTGAGACAGAAAACGAAACGGAGTCAAAAATGGCGGAAATCTCCGCAAGTGTCGTAATGGAATTGCGTCAGCGTACCGGGCTGGGCATGATGGAATGCAAGAAGGCTTTGGTGGAAACCCAAGGCGACCTCGAAAAAGCGGAAGAACTGTTGCGGATTAAATCCGGCGCCAAAGCGAGCAAAGCGGCAAGCCGGGTGGCGGCAGAGGGTACGGTCGGCGGTTTTGTCGCTGCCGACGGCAAGACGGCAGCGTTGGTTGAAGTTAACTGCGAAACGGATTTCGTAGCGCGCAACGAGGATTTTCTCAAGTTTGCCAAGGATCTGGCGGAACGGGTGGCGTCCAAAAATCCAGCGGATGTCGAGGCGTTGTCGGTGTTGCCGTTCAAGAGCGGTGAGTACGAAGGAACGGTCGAAACGGTGCGGCAGGCACTGGTGCAAAAGATTGGTGAAAACCTGTCGGTGCGCCGCTTCGCGTACCGGACAACGGCGCATCGGCTGGTGCAATATTTGCACGGTGGTGGCCGTATCGGCGTCACCACCGAAGTTGATGGCGATGAAGCAACCGGCAAGGATATCGCGCTGCATGTGGCGGCGTCGGTGGCGGGTACGCGACCCTTGTGCATTATGAAGGAGCAGGTGCCGGCTGAACTGGTGGACAAGGAGCGCGAAATCTTCAAGGCGCAGGCGGCGGAAAGCGGCAAACCCGCTGAGATCGTTGCCAAGATGGTTGAGGGCCGTGTTGCCAAATACCTTGCTGAAGTGACGTTGCTTGGTCAGCCGTTCGTCAAAAATCCCGATGAAACGGTTGAGCAGTATCTGAAAGGCAAAAAGGCCGCCGTCAAAGCGTTTGATCTTCTCGTGGTTGGTGAAGGCATCGAGAAGAAGAAGGATGATTTCGCCGCCGAAGTGGCAGCGATGACGAAAAGTTGAGAATCACGCGGTAAAAGCCCCTTTCTCCGGAACCGGAGAAGGGGGCTTCAAGCAGTATCTGGAGTACAGCCGTTTTCCCCAGTTGTTTTTTACGGTCGACATTCGATAAATCCAGGACATCATGAACACACCGTCTCCCGTTTCTCCGGCACCTGCTTCCGGCACCCGCTATCGACGCATTCTGTTGAAACTGTCGGGGGAGGCTTTGATGGGAGAAGACCCTTACGGGATCAACCGCAAAGTCATCGACCGGATTGTCGAAGAAATCGCCGAAATTGTCCGAATGGGTGTGCAGACAGCGATTGTGATCGGTGGCGGCAATATCTTTCGCGGCGTTGCGCCGGGCGCGGCTGGAATGGATCGGGCTACCGCCGACTACATGGGGATGCTGGGAACGCTGATGAATGCGCTGGCGTTGCAGGATGCTTTGCGCCGCGCCGGTATCGTGTCGCGCGTGCAATCGGCACTGCGCGTCGATCAGGTGGCCGAGATGTACATCCGTGGCAAGGCGCTGCGTTATCTTGAAGAAAACAAGGTCGTTATTTTCGCGGCGGGGACGGGCAATCCGTTTTTTACTACGGATACCGCAGCGGCGTTACGGGGCCGTGAGGTTGGCGTCGATATTGTGTTGAAAGCGACCAAGGTCGATGGTGTTTACACGGCCGATCCGCTCAAGGACCCCAAAGCGACGCGCTACACGTCGTTGACGTTCGATGAAGCGATCACCAAAAACCTGCGAGTGATGGACGCGACCGCGTTGGCGCTGTGCCGCGACCAGGAAATGCGGGTGAATGTGTTTTCAATCGCCAAGCCGGGAGCGCTGAAGCGCGTCATTCTGGGCGAAGACGAGGGAACGCTGGTGCATTGCTGAACAAAGGGAAAACGGTCAACGTTGCAGACAGGAGAAAACCATGATTCCGGAGATCAAAAAAACCGCTGAACACAAAATGAAGCGGACGATTGAAACACTGGTCAACGATCTTGGCAAGGTGCGGACAGGGCGCGCCCATACCGGGGTTGTCGATCACATTCATGTCGATTATTACGGCACACTGACGCCGATCAATCAGGTGGCGAACATTACGCTGGCCGATTCGCGGACGATTTCGGTGCAGCCGTGGGAAAAGAAAATGGTGCCGGTCGTTGAGAAAGCGTTGCGCGATTCCGATCTCGGCATCAACCCGAACACGCAGGGCGATGTGATCCGTTTGCCGCTGCCGCCGTTGACCGAAGAACGTCGCCGCGACTTGGCGAAAATGGTGCGTCATGAAGGCGAGAATGCCAAAATTGCTGTGCGCAACGTTCGCCGCGATGCCAACGAGCATTTGAAAAAACTGCTCAAAGATCACGAAGTTGCCGAAGACGAAGAACGTCGAGCGCAGGAAGACGTTCAGAAAACCACCGATAAGTTCATCGGTGAAATCGACAAACTGATTGCCGCCAAAGAAGCGGAATTGATGTCGTTCTGATGTGACCCATCAGGGGCGGAGGCGGTCTCTGCATCCTGATGGTTGGGCGCCTCTATGTTTACTTCCTCGACCCGTTCCATTCCCAATGCTCCGCTTGTGCCGCGTCACATCGCGATCATCATGGATGGCAACGGCCGCTGGGCGAAGCAGCGTTTTCTGCCGCGGATGGCAGGACACAAACGCGGCGTTGAGACCGTGCGTAATTTGGTGCGGGCGGCGATCGAACGCGGTGTCGAATATCTGACGTTGTTCGCGTTTTCAAGCGAGAATTGGCGGCGTCCGGCCGAAGAAGTGTCTTTGCTCAAAGGGATGTTTCTCAGCGCGCTCGAACAAGAGATCGAGCAGTTGCACAAAAATCGGATTCGCCTCAAAGTCATCGGCGATTTGAGCGGCTTCGGATCTCGTATCGGCGAATTGGTGGTTGCGGGTGAGGCGCTGACCGAAAACAACACACGATTGACGTTGACGATTGCCGCCAGCTACGGTGGGCGCTGGGACATTGCGCGGGCGGCGCAGGCCTATTTTCAGGCGCACCCCGAAGTGCTTGACGCGCAAGCGCCGGTATCGCCGGAAGAGATTGAACCGTATTTGTCGATGGCGTATGCGCCGGAACCCGATCTTTTCATCCGCACCGGCGGCGAAAAGAGGGTGTCCAATTTTCTGTTGTGGCAGATGGCGTACACCGAGTTTTATTTCACCGATACGCTGTGGCCGGATTTTGATGCACAGGCGCTCGATGCGGCGATTGCCTCGTATCAACAACGCGAGCGCCGTTTCGGGCGCACCAGCGAGCAGGTACGTGCAGTGCGCGTCGGCCAGAATCGACCGGCAGCCAAACCGGAAAGCGATTCCTTATGAACCTGTCACCGCTGACGCAACGGGTAATAACGGGCGTGGTCTTGCTGGCAGTTTTTTTGTGGGCGCTGTTTTATTTTCCGCCATTTGTCTGGGCGTTGGCGATGATGCTTGTGTTGGTGTTGGCGGCCGATGAACTGGGGAAATTGTTGGGCAGTGACGGTTTCGCGCGTTACGGTGCCTCGGCATCGCCGCATTACCGCTGGTTGTTGCCGTTGGGGCTGACTGTAGTAGCGATTTCGTTTTTCTTTTTCATCGGACGGCGCAGCGAAGCGGAGCAGATGGGCTTGCTGGTGGCGTGTTACGCATTGCACCTGCTGCTGGTATTGATCGTGCTTCCGTGGTGGATCGCTCGATTCGAAAAAGATCGTTTGCACGACAGCGGTTCGGCCTGCGCCTGTTTTGCGATGATCGGAGGCTGGCTGTTGTTTTGCAGTTGGCTGGCAATGTTGCAATTGCGTTCGGTATCGCCGTGGCTGTTGCTGGCGGTGCTGGTGT
>JAISPI010000086.1 GCA_031275075.1 Burkholderiales bacterium
AAGAAAGTCGCCAAGAAGGCGGTCAAGCGTGGCGTGAAGAAGACGGCCAAGAAGGCTGTCAAGAAGACGGCGAAAAAGGCTGTCAAGAAAACGGCGAAAAAGGGAGCGAAGAAAGTTGCCAAAAAAGCAACGAAGAAAGTAGCAAAGCGTGCCCGTAAAGCGGCCAAGTAAGTAGCCAAGTAAGCGGCGTAAGCCAATCAATTTTAACGGGCAACGGCAACGTTGCCCGTTTTTATTTCCGGGAACGGAAGATCTCGCCTAGTGCGCCTCGTCCCAGTGAAGGCCTTTCCCCAGATTGACGATCAGTGGGACGCGGAGTTGTGCGACATGACACATCAGCGGCGGCAATTCCTGCTCGACACGGGCGATTTCATTTTCGGGCACTTCCAGCACCAGCTCGTCATGAACCTGCAACAGCAAGCGAGTGCGCATGGCGTTTTGGTCGAGCCATTGTTGAACGGCAATCATCGCTTTCTTGATGAGATCGGCGGCGGTGCCCTGCATCGGCGCATTGATGGCGGCGCGTTCGGCAGCGGCGCGACGCGGGCCGTTGCCGCCGTTGATATCGGTTAGCGTCAGGCGACGGCCGAACACGGTTTCGACATACCCTCGTGCGCGCGCCTGTTCGCGGGTGGTTTCCATATAGCGGGCGACACCCGGATAGCGGGTGAAATAGCGGTCGATGAATTGCTGGGCAGCGGCACGTTCGATCCCCAGTTGCTGGGCGAGGCCGAAGGCGCTCATGCCGTAAATTAAACCGAAGTTGACGGCTTTGATATAACGCCGTTGTTCGGCGCTGACGTCGTCAGGAGCAATGCCGAAAATTTCGGCGGCGGTGGCACGGTGAATATCGGCGCCGCCGTGGAATGCCTGGAGCAGGCCGGCGTCTTCCGATAAATGCGCCATGATGCGCAACTCGATCTGCGAATAGTCGGCGGAAAGCAAAACAGTGCCAGCGGGCGCGATGAACGCCTCGCGAATACGGCGGCCTTCGGCAGTGCGCACGGGAATGTTTTGGAGGTTGGGTTCAGAGGAAGCGAGTCTGCCGGTAACGGCGGTGGTTTGTGAAAAAGTGGTGTGAACCCGGCCGGTGCGGGCGTTGATCATTGTCGGCAATTTATCCGTGTACGTCGATTTGAGTTTGGCCAGCATCCGGTGTTCGAGCAGCACTTTCGGCAGCGGGTAATCGGCGGCCAGTGTTTGCAGCACTTCTTCGTCGGTGGATGGCTGGCCGGTCGATGTTTTTTTGACTGGCGGCAATCCCATCCGCGAAAAAAGAATGTCACCTAATTGTTTCGGCGACGACAGATTGAAAGGCTGTCCGGCCAGCGCGTGTGCTTCGTTTTCGAGCACCAGCAGACGCTGGCCAAGCTCGTGACTGTGGCGAGCCAGGCGTTCGCGGTCAATCAGAACACCATGCCGCTCCATTGCGAACAATATTTCACGTACCGGTAATTCGATCTCCTCATAGATCGAAAGCATGGACGGTACGGCCTGCAAGCGCGGATACTGCGCATGGTGCAGACGCAATGCGATGTCGGCGTCTTCGGCGGCATAATCGGCGGCGCGATCAATGGCGACTTGTTCAAAGGGAATGCGGTGCGCGCCTTTGCCTGTGAGCTCATCGTAGCGGATCGTTTGCCAGTTCAAATAGCGGTCGGCCAACGCGTCAAGATCGTGTGGTTTGTGCGATTCCAGAATGTACGATTGCAGCATGGTATCGTGACGCACGCCACGCAACGTGATGCCGTGGTTGGCAAGGATGTGTTGATCGTACTTGAGGTTTTGGCCGAGCTTGGGCGCAGTGGCGTTTTCGAACCACGGGGTCAGACGTTGTAAAACCATGGCGCGGTCGAGTTGCGCCGGCGCGCTGGCATAGCGGTGGGCGACTGGGATATAGCACGCCTCCCCCGGAGAACAGGCGAACGACAAACCGACGATTTCACCTTCCAGCGGATTGAGTGAGGTTGTTTCGAGATCAAAAGCGACCAATATCCCGGCCTGAGCTGTTGCGTCGAGACGGGCGCGCCAGCGTTCCAGCACCGCTTCGTCGAGTACGGTTTCGTAGGACAACGTTGCCGGTTTTCCGTCGGAAAACAGCGATGGAGCAGTGACATTTTCCGTCTCGGCGGTGGTTCGCACCGCGTTGTGTTCAGGCGCGGTCAACGGTTTTATCGGTGGTCGTTTTGCGGGTTTGTCAGGCGCGTTGCGCAACCAGCTTTTGAACTCGAAGCGGGTGTAAAGCGCGGTTAACGCCTCGACATCAGCAGGTTCGATGCGTAACGTTTCCGGCGCGACCGGCAGCGCGCAGTCGGTTTTGATCGTCACCAGCCGGTGCGCTTGCGGCAGCCAATCCAGCGCCTCGCGCAGGCTGTTGCCGACGGCGCCTGTGACTTCATCGGCGTGCGCGATCAGGCTGTCCAGAGTGCCGTATTGAGCCAGCCATTTGACGGCGGTTTTGGGGCCGACCTTGGCGACGCCTGGCACATTGTCGGAGGTATCGCCGATCAACGTCAGGTAGTCAACGATTTGCGCCGGCGTGACGCCGAATTTGGCGACGACGCCGGCTTCGTCGAGCGTCTCGTTACTCATGGTGTTAATGCAAGTCACGTCGGGCGAAACAAGTTGCGCCATGTCCTTATCGGAGGTTGAGATCAGCGTGCGCCATCCCTTGGTACGGGCATCGCGAGCCAGTGTGCCGATCACGTCGTCGGCTTCGATGCCGGATTCGATGAGCAGCGGCCAGCCCTGGGCGCGTATACAATCGTGTAACGGCGCAATCTGGGCGACGAGATCGTCAGGCATTGGCGGGCGGTGAGCCTTGTAATCGGGGTACCAATCGTTGCGGAAGGTTTTTCCGGGAGCGTCGAAGACGACGGCAAAATAATCGGGAGCGTAGTCATCGACCAGCCGTCGCAACATCGACAGCACACCGCGTAACGCGCCGGTCGGTTCG
>JAISPI010000100.1 GCA_031275075.1 Burkholderiales bacterium
TCTCGAATTGCCGACGACGGGGAAACGGTTGCAGTATTTGTGCGGGCCGATGGAGTCGCATCTTCGAGAGATCGAAAGGGCGCTGCGGGTGACACTTCAACACCGCCACGGAACATTTCGTATCCATGGCGCGGCGACAGATACCGAGCGAGCGGCGGCGGTGTTGCAAACGTTGTACGCGCAGGCCAAAAAAGCACTGAATCTCGAAGAAGTGCAACTGGCGTTGGTGGAAAAGACGGCGAAGGTGACAAAAGCTACGGCGGCAGAAATTACGGAGATGGAAGCGACGACGGTGGCGCAGCTACATACGCGCAAAACGACGTTGAAAGCGCGCACGCCGAATCAACAAGCGTACCTCGATGCGATTGCAACGCATGACATTACCTTCGGCATCGGCCCTGCCGGTACAGGAAAAACGTATCTGGCGGTGGCAATGGCGGTCGATGCGCTCGAACGCGATGCTACGCAACGCATCGTGCTGGTACGACCTGCGGTAGAAGCAGGAGAGCGACTGGGCTTTTTGCCGGGCGATCTGGCGCAGAAAGTCGATCCGTATTTGCGACCGTTGTACGATGCACTCTATGATTTGCTCGGCTTTGATAAAACACTGCGTTTGCTCGAACGACAGACAATCGAAATTGCGCCGCTGGCGTATATGCGCGGGCGCACGCTGAACGGCGCTTTCATCATCCTCGATGAAGCGCAGAATACGACGCCGGAACAAATGAAAATGTTTTTGACGCGCGTCGGTTTTGGCGCCAAAGTGGTGGTGACCGGCGATATTACGCAAATTGATTTGCCGAGCGGACAGCGTTCAGGTTTGATTGAGGCTGAAACAGTTTTGCGCAAAGTTTCCGGTATCACGTTTTCGTATTTCACCAGCGTCGATGTGGTTCGCCATCCGGTCGTACAACGTATCGTCGAGGCGTATGGCAAGTACGAGAAGAGAGACGACGCTACGAAGCGCACACGCCGCTTATAAAAGAAAACAGCAACGAAAACAACAACGAAAGCACTACGCTCATGAAATCACTGCCGAAAGCACCGACGTTGACGTTATTCGTTCAGCAGGCGTCCAGCCACCCCATTCCGGTACGCGCAACTTTACGGCGTTGGGCATTGGCGGCGCTGAAGGGTAACGTTGAAGTGACACTGCGTTTCGTCGATACGCGTGAGGGGCGCGCATTGAACCGCGATTTTCGCGGCAAGGATTATGCTACCAACGTGTTGACATTCCCTTATGGGCGAAACGGTTTGGGCTGTACGGGGGACATTGTGCTGTGCATGCCTGTTCTGTTACGCGAAGCCAAGGCGCAACATAAGCTCTGGCGTACGCATTGTGCGCATTTAGTGGTGCATGGCCTGTTGCATTTACAGGGATACGACCACGAAAATGACCGCGAAGCACAAAAGATGGAAGCCCGTGAGACTGCAATTCTTGCTCATTTAGGGTATCCTGATCCTTATTCCGACTCTTTCCGGGGCTGAACCCGGCTTTTTCCATGGACCCAGAGCCTAAACGCGATTCATCTTTTCCTCATAAACCGACGCTGAGAGACCGTATCTCTGCGTTCCTGTCCCCCGAGCCTGAAAACCGCCAGGAATTACAGGAAGATCTGCAAGAACTGCTGCGCGGCGCGTTCGAGCGCAAATTGCTCGATGCTGATGCGCTGTCGATGATCGAAGGCGTCCTTGATGTTTCTGAGCGGACGGTGCGCGACATCATGATCCCGCGCGCGCAAATGGATTGTCTCAATGTTGCGGACGATCCCGAAATATTCATTCCGTTCGTGATCGAAACGCGGCACTCACGTTTTCCGGTGATCGGCGAGAGCAAAGATGACGTGGTAGGGATTTTGCTTGCCAAGGAATTGCTCAACTATTACGCCAATCCCGAAACGTTCGACTTGCACGACACGCTACGGCCGGTGGTGTTCGTTCCGGAAAGCAAGCCGCTTAACGTATTGCTGCGCGAATTTCGCGCCAACCGCAACCATATCGCCATCGTTGTCGATGAATACGGCGGTGTGTCAGGACTGGTGACCATCGAAGACGTTCTCGAACAAATCGTCGGCGACATCGAGGACGAATACGATTTTGATGATGCCGAAACCAACATCATTGCGCAGGAAGACGGCAATTATCGCGTCAAGGCACACACCGAAATCGCCGATTTCAATGAACAATTCGGCACAACCTTTTCCGATGAGGAGTGCGATACCGTTGGCGGTCTCGTGCTGCACGCTCTGGGTCGGTTGCCGAAGCGCGGCGAAACCGTAACGCTCAACGGCCTGCGCTTCCGGGTGACGCGTGTTGACAGCCGTCGGTTGCATACGTTGCAAGTGACCAAGATCGCCGCCGGAAAAGAGGCAGCGAAGAATAATGCGGCATAGGGATTCATTCCCCTCGCCCGCTTGCGGGAGAGGGGTGGGGGAGAGGGTGAAAATATACGATGCTTGATACCTTTCAACCACATCGATACCGCCATCTCCTCATCGCTGCGCTGCTCGGCGTATTAGCGGTTCCCGCTTTTCTTCCTGCCGAGGTTTTGCCCAATGGGTTTGCCTATTTAACGCCGTTGCTTCCGATAATATCGCTGGCGGGGTTGATCGCGCTTTTCTCCCCTCGCCCGCTTGCGGGAGAGGGGTGGGGGAGAGGGTGAAAATATACGATGCTTGATACCTTTCAACCACATCGATACCGCTATCTCCTCATCGCTGCGCTGCTCGGCGTATTGGCGGTTCCCGCTTTTCTTCCCGCCGAGGTTTTGCCCAACGGATTTTCTTATTTAACGCCGTTGCTGCCGATAGCATCGCTGGCGGGGTTGATCGTGCTGTGGCAGCGTTTTGACACCCCACGCGCCGCTTTTAAGCTTGGGTTCGCCTACGGCCTCGGATTGTTCGGCGGCGGCATTCACTGGATTTACATTGCGCTGACGACGTTCGGCGGCATGGTGGTGTGGGTCGCCGTGCTGGTCATGGCGCTGCTGATTGCTTACATGGCGCTTTATCCGGCGCTGGTCGGGTATCTTGCGACGCGGTTTTTTACCGGCGGCACACGGTTGCTGGCGATTCCGGCATTGTGGGGATTGTCCGAACTGTTGAGAGCGCATCTTTTTTCAGGACTGCCCTGGTTGTCGATGGGGTACACGCAAGCGTTGCCCAGCCCATTGGCGGGATACATTCCGGTCGGTGGCGTGTATCTGGCGAGCGTTGTATGCGTGGCGCTGGGCGCGGCGCTTGTACAGGCGGTGTTGACGAAACAAGCACGTTCACAGAAAAAATACATCGGCGCAGTTGTCGTATTGTTGTTGTTGGTTGTCGGACAAGGTTTGAAAGACATCGAATGGAGCGAACCTGCCGGCGAACCGTTGCCGGTATCGCTGATTCAGGGCAACATTGCGCAAGACATCAAATTCGATCCGGCATTCATCGATGAAACCTATGCGCGATACCGCCGTTTTGCCGAGGCGAGCCAAGGCCGTCTGGTGGTTTTGCCGGAGAGCGCGTTTCCTGATTTTGCCGATCAAGTGCCGGAGGAAGAAGTCACTTCATATATTCGGTTGGGCGTTGAGCGGAAAACCGATTTTCTGGTCGGCATGTTCACGCGCCGCCTCAACATCAGCGGTCGTGACGAATACTTCAACAGCGTCATCAACATCGGACAATCGCCGCTCAACATCTACCGCAAACGCCACCTTGTTCCGTTCGGCGAAAAAATCCCCTTTGAAAATATCGTAGCGCCGTTGATGAACGCGCTGATCGCTATCCCGCTGGCAGGGCAGAGCCAAGGTGACGCCGATCAGCCGCCGTTTTCAGTGGCCGGTGAAAAAGTGGCGATCACCATCTGTTTTGAAGATGTGTTCGGCGTCGAACAAATCAAAAGTGCGCGGCAAGCAACATTGCTGGCGAACTTTACCAACGACGCCTGGTATGGCCGCTCGATGGCGGCCTGGCAACACCACCGGATTGCGACGATGCGCTCGCTCGAAACTGCCCGCCCGATGCTACGCGCCACCAATACCGGCATCACCGCCGTGATCGACCATCGCGGCCAAGTCGTCAAAAGCCTGCCGTGGTTTACGACCGATATCCTCGAAGCCGAAATCGCCGGTCGGCAAGGCGACACGCCGTACCTGCGCTGGGGCGACTGGTTCGGATTTGGGGTGATGGTGGTGCTAATCGGTGTGGCAGTGGGCGTTTTTCGACTCAAGTGTTCTGACTGAAAAGAGGTTGTTACAAACATCCCCTGCCTCTAAGAGAAATCCTATTTTTTGCTTTTAGCCTCGTTTTCGACGCTTTCTGTCGGTGGTTCCATTAGCGTAGCCGGGGCGACATCAAGCGCCAGAGCCAATTTATAGATATTCACCAAGGCAATGTTGCGTTGCCCGCGCTCGACACCTCCCAAGTAGCTTCGGGCAATCCCGCTCTCCAAAGCAAGCCGCTCCTGCGACCAGCCCTTGATTTTTCTCAACTGAATGAGCCTTTGTCCAAAAATGCCTTTGGGATTATCGGGGTCTTTCATCCTTTTCATTAAAGGATGCTATGAGTACCCGCTATTAGAGGCCACGTCCTATGAGTGACAAAAGCGGAAAACCGGCATAATATGTCAC
>JAISPI010000104.1 GCA_031275075.1 Burkholderiales bacterium
GCGCATGGCGCTCATTTCCCGGAACCTTTACTGAGCTGATCCACGATCTGGCCGTTACTTGGATCAATGAGCAGTTCGGCTTTGTTGCCATTCTGGTCGAGTGTAAGGAGCGTGGCGCACCCATTCGCCAACGTGGCGTTTTGCACTTTGTAGCCGAGAGTCTCGACTTTGGCCAGCAATTCCTGCATCGATAGCCATTGATTTTCAGGCGCGGACGTACACGGGCGGACAAGGTTTTTTGCCTGCGTCGAATCGGTCAACGTTTTCTGTGCCCCTTTATTGCGTTGATCCACGATCTGGCCGTTGGTCGGATCGACATACAATTCAATTCTGTTACCATCTTGGTCGAGGATGTAAAATTCAGCGCACCTTTTTTCCAGCTTTGCTTTTTGCACCTTGTAGCCGAGAGTCTCGACCTTGGTTTGCAATTCCTGCATCGACAGCCATTGGTTCTGAGGCGCAGATGTACACGAGCGGCTGGCATGCGCCGGGCTGCCCACAGCAAGCATCCCGATAGCCGTCGCCACAGCCAACAGTTTGATCGAAGCGCCGACGCCGAATATCGTGCTTGCAATTTTGAATGACGAGTCCTTCATTTGGTATTCTCCCGGTTAATCAGTTAATCACTTTCCTGCCACACCATGCGGCAGATGAACGGAAGATTAACCAAAGGGTGCTGACGGCTACCTATTGCCTCATGTCAGCAAGTTGTCAGGTTGGGTGTGGCATAAATGTCTTCTCTTATCAAAAAAGTGGTTGGTTCATGACGTTATGGTTTCGTGGTGTTTTTCGGGCGGTTGTTGTTGCAACGGTGCTTTTCGCTGGGGGCGGAATTACGCCGGCTGCCGCATCACACGACCACGACAAAGCGTTGCAGGCCGTCAAGACCGGCGAAATCCGGCCGCTCTCAGAAATTTTGAATATTGTTCAGGATAAGCTCCCGGGCAAGGTCGTCCGTACGAAGCTTGAAAAAAAGGGGAAGCAGTGGGTTTACGAATTTCGTGTTGTTGATAGCGAGGGTCAGTTGTTCGAAGTTTACGTTGATGCGCACAGTGGTGAAATCAGGCGCATGAGGAAAAAATAATGCGTGTGCTCCTTGTTGAAGACGACCAACGGATTGCCTCGGACATATCGCAGGCACTTGAGGCTTCCGGCTATGTTGTTGAGACGGTCGGCGATGGTGAAGATGCTTGGTTCCGGGGCGACACCGAAGATTACGGCGCGGTGATTCTTGATCTTGGTTTGCCTCTAATGGACGGCCTTGCGGTTCTCAAACGCTGGCGCGCAAACGGACGGCGCATGCCTGTCCTCGTTTTGACCGCTCGGGGAAGTTGGGCGGAGCGGGTCGATGGGATAGACACGGGAGCCGACGACTATTTACCGAAGCCATTTCGTATGGAAGAATTGGTTGCGCGGTTGCGCTCAATCATACGTCGATCCGCGGGTCATGCCTCATCGGTCATGGCTGTTGGCGAAATCGCGCTTGACGAGCGGCAAATGAAAGTGACTTTGCGCGGCATACCGATTGCGCTCTCGCTGCTTGAGTACAGACTGGTTGCTCACCTGCTACGTAGCCGTGGCCGGGTTGTGTCTCAGCAGGAACTCAACGAGAATGTTTATGGCCACGATGAAGAGCATGACTCGAATGCACTGGAAGTGCTTATTGGCCGCGTGCGCAAAAAACTGGGGACTGATGTGATCGAAACGCGGCGAGGCTTCGGTTACACGATACCGGAGATTTCAACTTGAAGTGGCACTCGCTACGGTTTCGGCTTGTCGCGGGCGGAATGGCCGCGATTCTCGTCGCGCTCACCATCGCCGGCGGCGGATTGAGTTTGTTGTTTGAGCGCCATGTTGCCCGCACGATTGCCGGTGATCTCGACGTTTATCTTAAACAGTTGCTTGCCGAGATCGACGTTGATTCGGATGGCCAGCTTGTTTTGACGCAGTCACCGGCCGATCTGCGTTTCGATGACCCTCTTTCGGGTCTTTATTGGCAGATCAGCGATGACAGAGACCAGCTCTTGCGTTCGCGCTCGTTGTGGGATACGACGATCATGCTTCCGGTCGATCAACCGGCGTTGGGTGAGCTTCACCAGCACAAAATACCTGGCGCCGGAGGCACACGCTTGCTGGTCGTGGAGCGCATTGTCCATCTTACTGTCGATAACCGCGATACGGCTGTACGCCTCGCTGTTGCCACCGACTTGGCGCGAGTGTCGATGGCGGTATCAGCGTTCAAAAAAGATCTCGCCATTGCGCTCGGCCTCCTTGCTTTGGTTCTGGGAATCGCGACCTCAATTCAAGTGGGTCTCGGTTTGCGTCCGCTCGATGCGTTGCGTCGAGGTGTTTCCGAAATCAGAGCCGGTCGCAGTCGTTACCTGTCATCGGCAGCGCCGGTTGAAGTGCAACCGCTTGTCGAGGAGGTCAACGCGCTCGTTGACGCGCAGGAACGCGAGATTGAACGGTCACGTGGCCGAGCCGCGGATTTGGCTCATGGCCTGAAAACGCCGCTTGCGGCGCTCGCCGCTGACGCGGCGCGTCTTCACGAGCGCGGTGAGCACGCGATTGCGCAGGATATCGAAGCGGTCAGCGAAGCCATGAGCCGCCATGTCGATCGTGAATTGGCGCGAGCTCGCGTGCGTGGTCGTTTGCGACATGTGACAACTTCCTCCACTGAACTTGCGCCACTCGTGCGCTCACTGATCGCAACATTGGCACGCACTCCCGGGGGCGCTCGTGTAACGTTTGAGCTACAAGTGGCTGACGCTATCAATGTACCGTTCGACCGAACCGACCTTGCGGAGGTGCTCGGCAATTTGCTTGAAAACGGCGCGCGTTATGCGAGGCAATGCGTTCGTATTTCGGCCTTGTCAGGTGTTTCCGGGCCGTCGATCACTATCGAAGACGATGGGCAAGGGATTGATCCTGTTTTGTTGCCGCACGTTCTTGAACGCGGCATGCGCCTTGATGAGCGCGGTAAAGGCGCGGGTCTTGGTTTCGCCATCGTTCAGGACGTTCTTGACGCCTACGGCTGGCAACTCGACTTGGGAACTTCGGAACTGGGCGGTCTTAAAGCGACCGTTTTGCCCAAAAGCATTCCCGGCGAGAGAGAGCAGTTCGGATAAGTTGCGTTTTGCTACACGCAACTTATCGCTATTGAGTTTTTTCTTTGCGTTCTTTGCGGTTAATCAATAACTCAAAGTACTTCCGACGCATGGTCGGCCAGTCTTGAACGTTCACCGCGCGCCAGTGTGGTGTGACCGCCGTGTTTCCAGCCTTTCATTCGATCGACAACGTAAGTTAATCCTGAGTTGCCTTCGGTGAGGTAAGGCGTGTCGATCTGGGCAAGGTTGCCGAGGCAGACGACTTTGGTGCCGGGGCCGGCACGGGTGATCAACGTTTTCATTTGTTTGGAGGTCAAATTTTGCGCTTCGTCGATGATCAGGAATTTTTTGACGAACGTGCGGCCGCGCATGAAGTTGAGACTTTTGATTTTGATGTGGGCGCGTAGCAGATCGCGGGTAGCGGCGCGTCCCCAGGCGCCAGCATCTTCTTCGGTGTGGTGTAAAACTTCCAGATTGTCTTCGAGTGCGCCCATCCACGGCGTCATTTTCTCTTCTTCGGTTCCGGGCAGGAAACCGATGTCTTCGCCGACCGGAATGGTGACGCGGGTGATGATAAGTTCACTGTATTTCTTGAATTCGAGCGCCAGCATCAGTCCGGCGGCCAGTGTCAGCAAGGTTTTGCCGGTTCCGGCTTGACCGACCAGCGTGACGAGATCAATCTCCGGATTCATCAACAGATTCAGCGCGAAGTTTTGTTCGCGGTTGCGGGCGGTAATGCCCCATACGGCGTTCTTGGCGTGGGTGTAGTCTTTGATGGTTTGCAGGACGACGCCTTTCACGTCCACCTCTTTGACCGTGGCGTAAAACGGCGCTTCACCGGCGCGTTCGAGATACACCATTTCGTTAAGATGCAGCGCCGCCGTCAGCGGACCTGCAACACGGTACAACGTATGGCCGCCCAGTTGCCAGGATTCCATGCCTTTACCGTGCGTGTCCCAGAAATTCTGCGGCAGTTCGGTCACGCCGGTGTAAAGCAGATCGGAATCTTCAAGAACTTTGTCGTTGAAATAATCTTCGGCATTAAGACCCAACGCTTGCGCTTTGATGCGCATATTGATGTCTTTGCTCACCAGAAAGACATCGCGCTCAGGGTATTGCGCGCCGAGATGCTTGACGATGGCGAGAATCTGATTGTCGGCGCGCGTTGTCAAGAGGGGAAGCGTCGATGGCGGAATTACATCGGTTTGCAGAAAAAGCGAGCCGGTCGCCTGAAAGGCGCCGTTCGGCGGCATCAGCGCGATGCCGGAAGCAATCCCGTTGTTTTTCTGCGTGATGTGCCGGTTGATCAGTTCATCGAGAAAACGGGAGGCCTGGCGCGCATTGCGGGCTGTTTCCGAATTTCCTTTTTTATGCGCATCGAGTTCTTCGAGCACCAGAATCGGCAGATAAACGTCGTGCTCCTGAAAGCGGAACAAGGAAGTTGGGTCATGCAGCAGGACGTTGGTGTCGAGAACGAAAAGACGGGTGGCTTTGGGGGCGTGTAAACGGCGGCGGGCGACTTTGGCGTTCATGGTTTAAGGTTTATGTGGATCAATCCGGTTCAGGGTAAATGGTAACACGGCAGTTTTCAAGGTTTGGGGAACCGGGGGCGGGGTGGGTTATCTAACGGGTTTGGGGCGGGCACGATGCCGACGGTTTTCTTTGGGGTCGCAGCGCAGCGGCAGTAACAGTTCGACACGATCACCGTCGTAGAGCGGCGTTGACGGCTCGGCGCGTTGTCCAAAAATGGCATAACTCCAGGGGAGGTCTTCATCTGATGGGAAATCCCCTGAAGCACGGATCATGGTGAGGACGTTGGCTACGGTGCTGTCGGTGGGCAACCGGAAATCGCGCATGATGGGCTGGTTTTGCGTGGCGTAGACGACGGAGACGGTAATCCATTCGCTCATGTTTTTCATTGGGGGGATAAGCCTTTTCCTTTAGAAGCGCAGAAAATAATGGTTAATGGTTTAAAGGGGAATACCACAGCGGCAAGAAGTTGCGGTTACAATGAAGAAACTTTGCAATTTGTACCATTATGTTGATTGTCGATAACCGTAAAGCTTTTCACGACTATTTTATCGAAGAACGCTTCGAAGCGGGGCTGGTGCTCGACGGGTGGGAAGTGAAGGCGGCGCGTGCCGGCCGGGCACAACTCAAAGAAGCCTATGTCGTGATCCGTAACGCCGAACTGTGGCTGTTGGGTGCGCACATCTCGCCGTTGATATCGGCTTCGACGCATGTTCGCGCCGATCCGACGCGCACCCGCAAGCTGCTGATGCACGCGACGGAGATCCGGCGTCTGATTGGGCAGGTGGAGCGAGCAGGATACACGTTGATTCCGATCAATCTGCATTTCAAGAATGGCCGGATCAAGTTGGAAGTCGGTTTGGCCAAAGGGAAAAAACAGCACGACAAGCGGCAGACGGAGAAAGAACGCGAATGGAACCGCGAGAAACAGCGGTTGCTGCGTGACCGTCCGGGAGTACGTTAACAAGAGCCATCATGAAAATTCTGGTGCCCATAAAAAGGGTGATCGACCCTTCGTTCAAAGTACGTTTGAAACCCGACCATTCGGGGCTTGACATGACGTACATGAAAATGGTGATGAACCCCTACGACGAAACAGCATTGGCGGCGGCGTTGCAACTCAAAGAACAGGACGTGGCGACACAGGTGTTGACGGTATCGTGCGGCACGGACGATTGCGTGGAAACGTTGCGCATGTCGCTGGCGATGGGAGCGGATGAAACGCTGTTTGTCGAAGCGCGTTATGCGATGTCGCCGCTGGTGGTGGCGCGTTTGTTGAAAGCGGTGGCGGAACGCGAAAATTGCAGCCTGATATTGATTGGCCGTCAGGGAATGGGCAACGACGGCAATCAAGTGGGACAGATGTTGGCGGCGTTACTCGGCTGGCCCTGCCTGCCGTTTGCCGAAACACTGACCATTGAAGGGACAAATGCGCGCGCCCGTTGCAAAACGGATCAGGGCTTCGACATGCTTGAGACAGTATTGCCGACGTTGGTCAGCGTTGAGATCGGGCTTGCTGCGCCCCGTTATGCTTCAATGCCCAATCTGATGAAAGCCAAAAAAAGGAAAATTCCCGCCATTGCGGCAGAAACACTTGGCGTCGATATGGAAATGGATGTGGCCATTACTCAGTTACGCAGCCAGCCAGAGCGTGGTCGCGGCGTGATATTGCCCGATGCGGCGGCACTCATTGATCGGTTGCGTACCGAAACGCGAATCATCTGAAAACTTGCGCGAAGGCAACGAAGCGATGGCGACTTTGATACTGGCTGAGCATGTGGAGGGGCGACTGAGTGAAGCCACGCGCAGCGCGGTGACGGCAGCACGCTCATTTGGATGCGACATCCATGTTTTGATCATGGCGAGCGAAACCTGTGCTGAAACGCTGTCACAGCAGGCGGCATTTATCGAAGGCGTTACTCGCGTGCTGTGTGTTGCGGCTCCTCATCTCGAAACGCAACTGGCCGAAGACTTGGCGGTGCAAACGCAGACCGTGCTGGAGCGCGGGAGCTACCGTTATGCGTTGATGTCGAGCGGCTACGAAGGCAAACGGGTCATGCCGTATTTGGCGGCGCTCCGCAATACCGATCTGGTGACCGACCTGATAAAGATCGAAGAAGAAGATACCTTTGTGCGCCCGGTGTACGCCGGGAGCTTGTTGGTCGTGGAGCGGCTGAAAAGCGCAGTCAAATTGCTGAGTATTCGCGCCAGCGCCTTTTCTCCCGCCGGTTTACAGGCAATGGCGGCGCCGATTGAAATGGTGGCGCCGTTGCCGCCGAATTTGGCTGTCCGCCTCGTAGAGCGTAGCGGCAAGCATTCATCGCGTCCGGAGTTGTCGCAAGCGCGGATTGTGATCGGTTACGGTCTTGGCGTTGGAAAAAATGAAGTGCCCAATATCGAAAAACTGGCAGACAAACTCAACGCGGCAATCGGCGTGACCCGCGCTGTCGTCGAGGAAGAAATGGCATCGAGCGAGTTCCTGCTTGGGCAAACCGGAAAAATCATTGCGCCGGAACTTTATATCGCGCTCGGTATTTCCGGTGCCGTTCAACATCTGGCCGGTATCAAAGACAGCAAAGTGATTGTGGCGGTGAACAAAGACCCCAATGCGCCTATTTTCCAGATCGCCAATTATGGGATCGTTGGCGATGTGCGCGATGTGGTTCCCGCGTTGATTGAGCTGCTTTAGCGGTTTCCCGTTCTTTGCGGTAAAAACGGTTTTATCCTCTCTTCCCAAGGGGAGAGAGGTTGGGGGAGAGGGGCGAACGCTTGTTTTCCCCCTCTCCCGCCCTTCGGGCACTCTCCCCCTCGAGGGTGTTCAGACCGGGGACATCGCTGACACATTGTTCGGAGACATGGTGGACACATTACCGTAAGCATTTTGTTCGGAGAACAAGATGCCATGGCAAACGAGGTCTGCGATGGAATTGAAGAAAGAATGGGTACGATTTGCCCTGCAACCTGAGACCAACATCCGTGCGTTATGCCGGCGCTACGGAGTATCCCCGGAGACAGGCTACAAGTGGCTTGGTCGTTATCGCGAAGAAGGCGATGCGGGACTTTATGAGCGATCGCGCCGTCCGCTGCGCTCACCGGATCGTACTGACAACGCGACAGAGACGCGGATACTTCAAGCGGCAGGGCAATGGCCGGTTTGGGGAGCCAGAAAGCTCAAAGCTTGGCTGGAACGGCAAGGGCATGTAATGCCTTCGGCCAGCACAATCCACGCTATCTTGCGCCGCAACGGGCTTCATCTGCCGCAAACAACGCAGACCAAGTCGGTAGGCCGTTTTGAACATGAGGCGCCCAACCAGCTTTGGCAGATGGACTTCAAAGGGCATTTTGGGACAGATGCCGGGCGCTGTCACCCGTTGACGCTGCTCGATGACCACTCGCGTTACCTGCTGTGCCTGCGGTCGTGCGCGGACGAGAAGCGACAAACCGTGCAACGCTGTCTTATTGACATCTTCACCCACTACGGCCTGCCGGAACGTATGACCATGGACAACGGCGCGCCGTGGGGCGACACAACAGGGAGTTGGACGGCGCTGGAATTGTGGCTAATGCGCCAAGGCATCCGGGTGGGACACTCGCGTCCGTATCACCCGCAAACACAGGGAAAGCTGGAGCGATTGCACGCCACGCTCAAATGCGAACTTTTGCAAGGCCGCCGCTTTACCGATCTGGAACAAGTCGCTCAGGCCTTCGACCACTGGCGGCAGAGCTACAACCAGGAACGTCCACACGAAGCCTTGGCAGGACAGTCGCCGCTCATGCGCTACCGCCCGTCCGTCAGGGACTACAACCCCAATCCGGCTCCGCCGCAGTACGACATTTCTATGAGTGTGCGCAAGGTAGACTGTAACGGACGGCTGTGTTTCAAGAACCATACACTGAAGATCGGAAAGGCGTTTATCCGTGAATCCTTAGGCATCCGGGAGGAGAGGGATGGTGGAATTTATTCCCTGTGGTGGTACAGCACAAAAGTGGGGCAGATTGACCTGAAACAAGGCTCCGCTTATGTGGGAAAATCTTTTTGAAAGCGTCCACCATGTCCCCGAACAATGTGTCAATGATGTCTCCGGTCTGAACACCCGCAAGCGGGCGAGGGGAAGAAATTCAGGCGCTCAATTTTCTGAAAGACTCGCCAAGTGTCTTTTTGTGAACACCAGGTCTTCCCAAGACTTCGCCTTGTCCGCCGGATTGCGTAACAGATAAGCCGGGTGGTACGTCACCACCAGCGGCGTTTCCTGATAGCGGTGTACGCGTCCGCGCAAACTGGCAATGCTGGCATCGGTATTCATCAACAGCATCGCCGCGCTCTTTCCAAGCGCCACGATTATTTTCGGCTGAATCAACGCGATTTGCCGTTCGAGATACGGACGGCAGGCGTCGGCTTCCTGCGGCGTCGGCGCGCGGTTGTTCGGCGGACGGCATTTGAGTACGTTGGCGATATAAACATCGTCACCGCGTTTCATCCCAAGCGCCGCCAGCATTTGATCAAGCAAACGGCCTGCCTGTCCGACGAACGGTTCGCCTTTCCGGTCTTCTTCTGCGCCCGGCCCTTCTCCGACGAACAGCCAACGGGCGTGAACGTCACCGACACCGGGTACCGGCTTATTTCGTGTTTTGCACAAGCCGCAGGCGGTACAGGCCGCGACATCGGCAGCAAAGCCATCCCACGACAATTCCGCGATTTGCTGCGCACGTGCGTTCGGAGTTAACGTGTCTTGCGCCACTGTCTGCGGCATTGGCCGCGCTTTTTCAAGCTGTTGTTCGCACAACAAAGGTTTATCCAAGTCAACGAACTCCGCCGCTTGTTGATGTTTTTGCGATGGCACGTCTTCCGCAACCGCCACCGCCGTTTCTCGCAGCCGCCATGGCGTCAGCCCCAGTTCTTTCAACAGTTCGTCACGCCGCATCCCCGCATCCTTTTTCCTGCCAGCGCATCAACCACGCATCTTCACGGCTGCCATCCGGACAGGCGTAATACGCTTTGCGCGACCCGATGATATCAAACCCCATTTGCCGATACAGCGCCTGCGCTTCTGTATTCGATTCACGCACTTCCAAAAACACTTGCGCAGCACCGTAGCGCAACGCCGACTGCAACAGCGTAGCCACCAGAAAACGCCCCAGCCCTTGTCTTTGCCACGATTTAGCGATGGATAGATTAAGCAGTTCCGCTTCGCGCCAGAGAATTTTGAGCACACCATACCCCACCACTTCCTCAGCCACCAGAACAACTGGCAACACATCGCCTGTCGTTAGCGCGTCGAGAAACGCCTGCTCTCCCCACGGCGTAAAATGTACTTCGCGTTCGATCTCCAGAATCTGCGGCAAATCATTTTTCTCCATAGGCCGCGAGACGAATCCCTGCGGGCAAACTGTCGCGTCATGCCCTGCCGCTTTCACAACTTTTCTCCCGCAGCCCTTTCGGCGCTGGTTAAAGCCACCCGCTGGCGCACATACAACGGCACCGCCTCAGCCGCCGTCACAACATCACCACGCGTCCATGCCGCCAGCGCCAGTACACCCACGGTTTGCGCGGTAGGGCGCATGTTCTCCTCTATGTTTTGCCAAGGCAAAGCTGTCCCCAGTTCGGGGTAAGCGATGAGTCCGTCGCCGACAACGCTCCATGCTTCTTCACCCTCCGTTGCCTCGATGATCTTCCCGAAACATGCCGCCGCTTCTTCCGGCCGCACCACCATCGGCGCCATAACCTCATCCCATGCGCCCGCCTGATGTCGCCACGCCGCCGCATACACTTCCCGCATCCGCGCATCGGTCACGACGCAAACACGCTCTATACCGTGCTTTGTTCGCGCTGCCTCGGCAACCGCCAACAGGCTACATACCGGCACCAACGGCACGCCTACACCCAGCGCCAATCCTTGCGCCACGCCACAGGCGATGCGCACGCCGGTGAACGATCCCGGTCCGGCGCCGAAGGCAATCGCATCGATTTGTTTCAGCGATGTCCTCGCTTCTTCCAACGCTTCTTGCGCCAGCGGCAGAATCCGCCCGGAATGTCCGGGACCTACTTCGATGTCGCGCGTTACCCAGCCCGCCGCATCGCCAACAGCGACGGATAACCAGTGCGTAGATGTTTCCAGAGCGAGAACAGGCATTGCGTTATTTTACCTGCTGCCACAGGTCGCTCATAACGGCAAAACGGATTTTTCAGGAGAAAAACGCTTGCAGACACCACCGTGCCGCCATACCGCTCTCTCCCGGTACAATGCGTTTTCTTCGATGTTCTACTTATGCCGTCTTCGTTTTTTACTGCCCCCATTGAATCGCTCGACCAGGAAGGCCGTGGCATCGCCCGCCTCGATGGTAAAACCGTCTTCGTCGAAGGCGCATTGCCCGGCGAAACCGTCGTCGCGCAAACCCTGAAACGCAAACCATCGTGGGAGTTGGCGCGTACCGAGCATGTGCTTGCCTCCAATCCTGATCGGGTAACACCATACTGCCCACATTTCGGCGTCTGCGGCGGCTGCTCTTTGCAGCACGCCACACCGGCATTACAGGTTGCCGCCAAACAGCGCGTGCTGGAAGATGCACTGCAACGAATCGGTAACGTGCGTGCCGGTCAACTGTTGCCGCCGATTCATGGGCCGGCTTGGGGTTACCGTTACCGTGCCCGTTTGTCGGTGCGGCATGTGTTCAAAAAAGGTAGCGTACTTGTCGGCTTCCACGAGCGCAAGTCGAGCTACGTTGCCGACATGCGCGAATGCCCTGTTTTGCCGTCTAAAATTTCGGCGCTGCTGCTGCCGTTGCGCGAGCTGGTCGAGTCTTTGTCGATCCGTGATCGGCTTCCGCAAATTGAGGTCACCGTCGGTGAGCCGTTGCCTTCTTCGCAAGCGCCCACCGATCCGTTGGCGTATGTGCTGGTGCTGCGCATTCTCGAAGCGTTGAGTGATAACGATGAAACCTTGTTGCGCGCATTCGCTGACCGCCACGGCATCGATTTTTGGCTGCAAACCGGCGGGCCTGACACCGCCCACCCATTTCATCCAAAGGATTCGGCGCTCATGTATTCGTTACCCGAGTTTGCCGTCACGCTGCCCTTCGCGCCAACCGAATTTACTCAGGTCAATCACGACATCAACCGCGTGCTGGTGCGCCGGGCGCTGGCGCTGCTTGACCCACAGCCCGGCGAACGTGTTGCCGATTTTTTCTGTGGCCTCGGTAATTTCACGCTGCCCATCGCCCGCTGTGGCGCTCGTGTCATCGGCATCGAAGGCAGTCCGGCGCTGATCCGCCGCGCCGAACAGGGTGCGCAGCGAAACGGCCTGGTGAATCACTGTACGTTTCTTTGCGCCAACCTGTTCAAAGTGTCGCCGGAAACGCTGGCACCGTGGTTGCCACTCGACAAGATTTTGATTGATCCGCCGCGCGAAGGCGCTATCGAACTGGTAAAAGCCTTGCCGCATGCGGACGATGAAAGTGCCGTGCGCCGCATTGTTTACGTCTCGTGCAATCCAGCGACGCTGGCGCGTGATGCAGAAGTGCTCGTTCACGAACGCGGCTATACTTTATGTGCCGCCGGTGTCGTCAACATGTTCCCGCATACCGCGCACGTTGAATCCATCGCGGCGTTTGAACCAACCCCCGCCCCCTCCGAACGCCCATGAATCTCGGCCGCCAAAGCGTGCTTTATCTGATTTTCGGCTTGGTGCAACTTGTCGTCGACTGGTTGTGCTTTGTCGCGCTGACCTGGTTCGGAATGACCCCGGCCCCTGCCAATCTGATCAGCCGGGTAAGCGGCGCGCTGCTTGGCTTCTGGCTCAACGGCAAGCATACTTTCGGCGCCGCCACCAAAGGCAGGTTACGTCCCGCCCATTTGGCGCGCTTCCTTGCAATGTGGTGTCTCACCACCGCCGCCAGTACCGCTGCCGTCACCTTGGCAGAGGGCGCGGAAGGGCTTTATTTTGCCTGGCTGGTCAAACCGCTTTTCGACGCGCTGCTTGCCGTGGTCGGCTTTTTGCTTTCGAAATTTTGGGTGTACCGGTAACAGACGAGAGGAGAAAAGGGTATGCGCGGAGATGTCGCTGTTTAAACCGAAAACGCTCTATACTGCGATCAAGAACCGATGCCTAGACTGACGCAAGCTCTGCTGAAAACATGGTACGCGCCGCGGATAACCTGGCTGGCGTGGCTGTTGTTGCCGTTGTCGCTGATATTCAGCGCGGCAGTTGCCGCCCGTGCTTCGCTGTATCGGCACGGCTTGCTTCGGCGTTTCACGCTGCCGGTGCCGGTGATCGTCGTTGGTAACATCACGGTCGGCGGAACCGGCAAAACACCCTTTGTGATTTCGCTGGCGCGGGCGTTGTCGGA
>JAISPI010000168.1 GCA_031275075.1 Burkholderiales bacterium
TGATTTCAGCAGCTCTTGGGGTATCACCGGCAAGTCAACCGGTTTGGTCTTTGGTTTGCGAGGCATAATCTCTCCTTGTGGGTATGATATGCCTTAAACACGAAATTACTGACAAGCCCAATCGCGCCCGCGTTACTTTTTATTTGCCTGCCTCTCTGCTTCAAACCGGGCTTTTTCTGCCTCTTTCAACTCACGCCAACGTTGTTTGTCACGTTCATACTTGGCACGAACGGTTTCTTTTTCGCGAATATTGCGTTCAATGATGCCGCCGCGAATTTCAATGTCGGCTTCCAGCGTCTCCAACTCGCCCTCCGGCAACACGCCCCCGGTTTCCCTTCTTTCCAGCAAGCTCCTGTGCCGGGCTTGTTGCTGCGCCAACACCGCTTTCGATGACTCGATTTGCACATCCAGCGAGGAAAGCGCGCGATTACGGGCAAAATCGAGGTCTTCTTCTTTCAGATACGACAACAGCAACGCCCGATCCTTACGTTCGGCGATGTCTTTTTGTACTCGCTCAAGACGCTGCTTCTCCGCCTCTTCTTCGCTGAGTTTGCGCTGGCTTTCGAGAGGCGTTGCTTCTATTCTCCGAACTTGCCGCGCCTGGTTGTCGAGGACGGTTTGATCGCGGTTGACCGCTTCCAACGGTACTTTGTCGCTATAGTGAACGACGCCCTTGTCGTCAACCCATTTATAGGTTTTGCCGCCGGATTGAGCGATGGCAACACTGGCGCCTGCCAAAAACGGCAGCACCAGAAAAAATACCTTCACCAAACGTTTCGTTATCGTTCCCATCGTTTCGCCCCTCGCTATTACCGCAAACCGGCACCCTTTGCGATTTCACGGCACACAAACCACCGTTTCCGTCAAAACTGGGTCTGACTGAATGATCTAACAAGATGTCTGCACATTATGTGCCACCCGGCAGCATGCATCAATCATTCCGCCGTTATTCTCGCCAAAAGTCTGAAAACCGTATCGTTTAGCATACGCCTGACGACACGGTGTTGCGATGTTTTTTCGGCGCTTTCGCTTTCCTGTATCCTGTCTCCTGTCAAACGGTTTCCGGTATGCGCATCATCTCGCTTAATTTAAACGGCGTCCGCTCCGCCGAACGTAAAGGGCTGTCGGTCTGGCTTGCCCAAGTTCGCCCTTGGGACGTTTTGTGCCTTCAGGAGTTAAAGGCCAATCTCGACGACATCCCTGCGACGCTGGCGTCGGTTGACGGGACACACACGGCTTTTTTGCCCGCACAGAAAAAAGGGTACAGCGGCGTAGGGCTGATGGCTTCGGCGCCGTTCACGCCATGCTTCGGCTTTGGCGATTCCGAGTTCGATGCCGAAGGGCGCTACCTGCAAGCCGACTTCGAGGGGCTTTCCGTCGTCAGCGCCTATTTCCCATCCGGCTCCAGCGGAGAGGCGCGGCAACAGGCCAAATACCGCTTCCTCGACCGTTTTTTGCCGCATTTGCTGTCACTTGCCGACAAATTGGCGGAAGATGGCCGCGAGTTGATCGTTTGCGGCGACGTCAATATCGCCCACAAAGAGATCGACCTTAAAAACTGGAAATCGAACCAGAAAAATTCCGGCTTTTTGCCCGAGGAGCGGGCCTGGCTCGACCGGATGTTCGCAGAAACCGGCCTTGTCGACGTGTTCCGCGCCCTCGATCCGCGACCCGAACAATACACGTGGTGGTCAAACCGCGGGCAGGCTTGGGCGAAAAACGTCGGGTGGCGGCTCGATTACCAGTTCGCCACGCCAGGGATCGCCGCGCGGGCGCAAGCCGTTTCGATTTACAAAGACCAGCGTTTTTCCGATCACGCGCCGTTGATCGTCGACTATGATTTCACTCTCACGCCGCTGCCTTCGCGCGGAAAGGGCGCGGCATGATCCGTCTGAACCGTTTGACTCTGGCGCGCAGCGCACAGGTATTGCTTGACGATGCCAACCTGATGATCCACGACCGCCACAAGGTTGGCGTCATCGGCGCCAACGGTTGCGGAAAAACCAGCCTGTTCGCGTTGTTGCGCGGCGTTTTGTTGCCGGAGCGCGGCGATGTGTTGCTGCCAAAACAAGCGGTGATCGCGCATGTCGCGCAGGAAACGCCCAACGTTGCGGCGTCGGCGCTCAATTATGTGCTCGACGGCGACAACGAGCTGCGCGTCGTTGAGGCAGCGATTGCCCGTCTGCAAAACACCGCCCACGACAGTCACGACGACGGCCACGCCCTCGCCGAATGGCATCACCGTTTCGAGGAAATCGACGGTTACCGCGCCCGCGCTCGTGCCGGCGAATTGCTTGCCGGCTTGGGTTTTACGCATTCGCAACATCATGATCCGGTCAACACCTTTTCCGGCGGTTGGCGGATGCGGTTGAATCTGGCGCAAGCGCTGATGTGCCGCAGCGATATTCTGCTGCTCGACGAGCCGACCAACCATCTCGACCTCGACGCTGTGCTGTGGCTCGAAGATTGGCTGCGCCATTATCGTGGAACTTTGCTATTAATTACCCACGACCGCGACTTTCTCGACAGCGTTGTCGATACCATCGTTCACTTCGATCAACGCGCTCTGAAAACGTACAGCGGCAATTACGCGCAATTCGAGCAGGAGCGCGCCGCCGCGCTCGCCAATCAGCAAGCGACGTTTGAAAAACAGCAACGCACCATCGCTCATCTCCAAAGTTTCGTCGACCGTTTCCGCGCCAAAGCCACCAAAGCAAAACAAGCGCAGAGTCGGCTGCGGCAACTCGAAAAGATGACGCGCATCTCGGCGGCGCATGTTGACAGCCCGTTTTCGTTCAGCTTCCCGCCCAGCGATTCGCGCTCCCGCCAACTGCTGCGGCTCGAAAACGCCGATCTTGGTTATCGTCCTGAAACACCGGTATTGCCGGGCGTCGAATGCGCCCTTCTTTCCGACACCCGAATCGGGCTTCTCGGCCCCAACGGCGCGGGGAAGTCAACGCTGATCAAGTCGCTGACCGGCCATCTGCCGCTTCTGCGCGGCACGCGGCATACCACGCGCGATTTGCGCATCGGCTACTTCGCACAACACCAGCTGGACACCCTTGATCCAAAAGCGTCGGCATTATTGCATTTGCAACGGCGTGATCCCGATGCGCGCGAACAGACCATGCGCGATTTCCTGGGCGGCTTTGCGTTTCACGGCGAGCAGGCCACGCAACCCGTTGCCTCGTTTTCCGGCGGCGAGCGGGCGCGGCTGGCGCTGGCGTTGATCGTTTACGCGCGGCCACAATTATTGATCCTCGACGAACCGACCAACCATCTCGACATCGAGATGCGCGAGGCATTGACCGAGGCGCTGCAAGCCTACAACGGCGCCCTGATTGTTGTTGCACACGACCGTCACCTGTTGTCGGCAACCGTTGATGAATTTTGGCTCGTTCATCGAAACAGCGTCGCGCCCTTCGACGGCGACCTCGACGATTACCGCCGGTTCGTGCTCGATCATGTGCGCAGCGAAACAACCCCTGACGACAAAGCCGAAACGGACGCCGCCACTCAGACCGCCTCCG
>JAISPI010000165.1 GCA_031275075.1 Burkholderiales bacterium
ACCAGCAACGGATCAGGGGGCATCACGACATCCGGATTCTTGTCAGGATACGGCAGGTTATAGAGAAAATGCCGCAGGCAGTTGAGGCGGGCGCGTTTCTTGTCATCCGACTTGATAACGACCCACGGCGCATCACCGGTATCGGTATGGAAGAACATCGCGTTTTTAGCGACGGTGTATTCGTCCCATTTGTCGAGCGACTGTATGTCAATCGGCGACAGCTTCCAATGTTTCAGCGGATCATCGCGGCGCGAAATAAAGCGGCGCAACTGTTCTTCGCGACTGACGGAGAACCAGTATTTGAACAACCGGATACCGCTGTTGACCCACATCCGCTCAAGCTCCGGCGTTTGCCGCATGAATTCGAGGTACTGGTTCGGCGTACAAAAACCCATCACCCGTTCGACACCGGCACGGTTGTACCACGAGCGGTCGAAAAAAACGATTTCACCGGCCGCCGGTAAATGGGCGACGTAACGCTGAAAGTACCATTGCTGTTGTTCGAGGCTGCTTGGCTTGTCGAGCGCGACGACACGCGCACCGCGCGGGTTGAGATGCTCCATGAAGCGTTTGATGGTGCCGCCCTTGCCGGCAGCGTCGCGCCCTTCAAACAACATGGCAATACGCTGTTTTTCCCCCTTCACCCAGTTTTGCACTTTCAGCAATTCGATTTGCAATTCAGCCTTGCGTCTTTCGTATTCTCCACGGCGCATCCGTTCCCGATAGGGATACGACGACGGTAAACTGGCCGTGTTGCTGTCTTCCGATGTGCCCGGTGGCGCCGAAGCAACCTCTTTCGCTTTGGGCGCCTGGCTGGTTGCCTCAATAATACGCACCATCTCCTCACGAGTACGGCGCACTTCCTCGTTGCGCGAAAGCCCTTTTTTATTTTTCGAGAGCGGCTTTTTCGGAAGAACCGTGGACAGCGGCTTCGGCAATTTCCCGGTCACTGTTTTGATTGTTTTACCCTTGCCTTTGCGAGGTGTTCCGGGTTTGGCGCTGGCCGCCATGGCATTCTCCTTGGAATGGAATACGAATCATATTGCGAATCTTTTAATATTACGCTTGTGTTTCAACCGCGTCGAGCGTCACTTGTTGCAGAAACGCCTCAAAAAGAAAGCATGGCGGCAGCTATACAACGATGACAATTGACACCCATCTCAACCGTTCGGACAATGCCGGACACCCATTGACACAAAACTCGATAAAATTAAAAAGGAGGCTCCATGAAAAAGAGAGAACGGACTTTTGTGCCGCGCAACCCCTTCGCTCTGGCGGCACGGCAACGCCGTGCGGGCGCACATGACAAAGCGCACAAGATCAAACGGCGCGATGATCGGCAGGCATTACGAAAACTCCTGCATTTGGAAAAAGAAAAGGACGGTGACCCCGTCCTTTTTTGTTGCCGCCTCATTGCCCCACGCTTCATTGTCGTGCCAGCCGCCCACTCTCCGGCAACGGGATATCGGCGTGACTGGCGCGGAACGGGTTGATGTCAATCCCGCCACGACGGGTATAACGGGCATACACCGACAGCCGTAATGGCGAACAACGTTGCATTAAGTTCATGAAGATGCGTTCGACGCATTGTTCGTGAAATTCGTTGTGACGGCGCAACGAAACAATGTATTTGAGTAATCCCTCGCGGTCGATCGGATGGCCGGTATAAGCCATTTGCAGACTTCCCCAATCAGGCTGCCCCGTGACCGGACAGTTCGACTTCAGCAAATGTGAGGTCAGCGTTTCGGTAACGACCGGCGCTTCGGTGTGCGAAAACAAAAACTCCGGACGCGGCAGATAGGTGTCGATGCTGATCGGCAATCCATCAAGGCAAAATCCTCCGAGCGCCGCAATACGCTGTTCGGAAAATTGCTGCGGCAAAACAAGTTCGGCGGCAACCGCCGCGCCGGCCACGACGGAAAGATCACGGGTCAGGCAATTATGTACATCATTCACCGAAGCAAACACTGTCTGGTTAAAACTGTTCAGATATAACTTGAGCGACTTCGATTCGATGATGTTCGGCGATGTCGCGGGGACAATAAATTTTGCCAACGCCACACATGGTTTTCCGCCGGACACAAGCCACGACAATTCAAAAGCGTTCCAGATGTCGACGCCGCAAAACGGCAGTGACGCGCCGTGATTGATGCCGATTTCGGCGCGTTTGTCGGCGCGCGGAATCGGGAAAAGAAGTGATGCGTCGTAATGCTCGACGTAGGTACTGGCTTTGCCGAGTGGGCCTTGATCAAGTATGTTCATAAGACTCAGGGAGGATCAAGAGAAGTGTTTGTGTCATCGGAAGTTTTGTTATCCTTCCGCCGCCGTTTGGCGGGAAAAAACCAGCCGAAGGCGACGGCTTCAAACAGCATGCGAAAAACCTGCCCTATGGAAAAACGGGGGCGAGGCGATACCGATGGCGGCTCCTGTTCCGCCGTCAACAAATCCGCCAAAACTTCACGGGCTCGAAGCACATCCTCCTCTGGCACCATAACCGTTCTGACGTTGAAAAGCTCTATTTGTGCTCCGGGGTATAACCCACCGAAATCCTTGTTGTGTACAAAGTAGAAGACGCCTTCCGCCATCAAAAGACTCTCCGCCAGCGCGAGATCGACAGGATTGTCCGGGCGATAGATGGGAATCATAAGGATTGATTGTACGGCAGTTTATGCCACTATCTCCAACATACGGCGAAACACCCGGCTCTCCGTATACACGACATCCACCGGACAATCGTGAACGTCCGTTGGTAATCCGTTAACCATCTGCACATCGAACGCCCCGGCAATACGCGGCACATGCGCCGGAATCAGCGGCAGTAATTCATCGTAAAACCCTGCCCCGTACCCCAGCCGGTCACCGCGCGGCGTGAAC
>JAISPI010000085.1 GCA_031275075.1 Burkholderiales bacterium
GATTGGGTGCGCGAAACACAAGCACAATTTGGCCCGATCGCCATTACCGAAGATTTCTGGATCGTGCCGACCTGGGCAATGCCGCCTGCGGCCGCCCACTACATTCTGCGGCTCGACCCCGGCCTTGCGTTCGGCACTGGTTCGCACCCGACCACACGGTTATGTTTGAAATGGTTGCGCGAATATTCTTTCTTGCGGAGGAAGGGTAAAGAGGCTGGGGAAGCACAACTTTCAAAATCTGTTCTTGATTACGGTTGCGGTTCCGGCATCCTGTTGTTAGCGGCGCGCTTGTTCGGTTTTGGCGCGCATGGCACAGCGCTCGGTACCGACATTGATCCGCAAGCGTTGATCGCCAGTCGTGAAAACGCTGTGGCCAACCATCTCGATGCGATCTTCGTTTCACCCGATCAGTTGCCCGAACAAACATTCGATCTCGTCATCGCCAACATTCTCGCCAATCCATTGAAAGCATTGGCGCCGTTGCTTGCCAACCGCACGGTGTCCGGTGGCCGTCTTATCCTCTCCGGCATCTTGGAGAGCCAGCAAGAAGAATTGTGCGCCTGCTACGCTCCGTGGTTTGAGATCGCGCCTTGGCAAACACTTGATGGTTGGGTGTTGTTGTCAGGTGTCCGGAAATAGCGCCCCGTCTTTCTGCTGTTGGCTCGATCCCAATCGCTTTATTCACCCGCTTTGAAGTTATACACCGTCTGGATTCTTTCGACGACTTCCGCCGTCGGGTGGATACGCGAAAGAATTTCATCCATGCTCTTGTAGGCCATCGGCGATTCATCCAGTGTGTTGCGATGAACCGAGGTGGAAAACACATCTTTCATTTCGGCCTGATATTCGCTCATGGATAACACGCCAAGCGCCTTGGTGCGGCTCATCAACCGACCCGCCCCGTGCGGCGCGGAGCAATTCCATTCCGCATTGCCCTTGCCTACGCAAATGAGGCTCCCGTCGCGCATATTGATCGGGATCAGCAGGTGTTCCCCAAGTTTGGCGGAAACGGAGCCTTTGCGCAACATCATCGCTTCCGTGTCGATATAGTTGTGGACGGTGGTGAAGCGATCCGTTTCGGTCAGCCTCATCCCGTCCAGAATGATTTGCGTCATTGCTTGTCGATTCAGCGCTGCAAAACGCTGGACGATCCGCATATCGTGCAGGTAATCATCGAACAGCTTGCCCGAGGCGTAGGCCAAGTCTTTGGGAATGTCCGAGGCGGGTTTTAGACGTTGGAGACGATCCTCAATTTCGTGTTCTCGTCCCGTTGTTTTCAGGGTGGCAATGACTTCATTGATCGCTTTTCTGGAAGGGCCGCGTAACCGCTTGCACGCTTGCTCCTGATACCAAGTAGCGACTTCCTGTCCAAGGTGACGGCTGCCGGAGTGTACGATCAGATAAAGGATCCCGTCATTGCTGCGATCTACCTCAATAAAATGATTGCCGCTACCCAAAGTGCCAATGCTCAATCGTGCGCGGTTCATGCTGACCTGATCGGCACAACGCAGTTTGTCCAGATCAATTTCCACATTCAGCGGGTGATGCTTTTTACGGATGTTGCGCCCGGACGGAATTTCCGTGCGAATCAAACGGTCGAGCCGTGCGAAATCCAGATGGCTTTCGGCGATGCGCACAGTCTCCATGCCGCAACCGATATCAACACCGACCATGCTTGGCACGATCTTGTCCGTGATGGTCATCGTAGTACCGATAGTACAACCTTTTCCGGCGTGCACGTCCGGCATGATCCGAATCCGGCTGTCTGCAAATTCCATGCGGTCACAGACCGCCTTGATCTGCTCGAACGCAACGGACTCCAGCTCTCCGCAATAACACAAAGCCGTGTTGTGTTTGCCTTTTACTTCGATCATGGCATCACGTTTCGGTGTGTTGTCCGCGCGCTTCCCGTGCTTCGCGCGACATCGGGAACCAGCCTTTTTCCGGATCGGCGCCGGTGACAGCCATGATGATCCGGATCGTGCCATACGCCAGCGACGACAGCAGCCGGGTTGTCAATGTGCGTTGTTGCCATTGCGCCGACAGCACCGGTTGAGCGCCGTCTGCGATCAGCTTGAGCAAGGCGCTGCGCAGTTGTCCGGCGAATTCCGGGTTATGCACGACCACGTTGGCTTCGCGCGCCATCAAAAAAGAATAAGGGTCAATGTTCGACGAACCGATCGTGGCAAAATCGCCATCGATGACGGCAACTTTGGCGTGCAAAAACGAGTGGCGGTATTCCTGAATTTCGATGCCGGCATTAAGAAATCTTTCATAAAGGGTTCGTACAGCGTAGTGCATGAGTTTATATTCGACCCGTTCCTGCAACAACAGCGTGATTTTGACGCCGCGCTGAGCGGCGGCAATCAAAGCCTTCTGAAAACGCAGCCCAGGAAAAAAATAGGCGCAGGCAATGATGACTTCGTTTTTTGCCTGCCCCAGAGCAGTCAAATAAACGTGTTCGATCGCATGGCGATGATTCAGGTTGTCGCGGACGACCAGTTTTGCCTGAACGTTGCCCGCGGTTTCGGTGACTGTGGAAAGCCCCTCTTTTTCGAGGGCGATATGGTGTAACTGAGACAGCTCAACCAGCGTACGCACGCGGCGCATGGTTTTTACGATTTGCGCCAGAATCGGCCCTTCGACGCGCACAGCAAAATCAATGCGGGGCGGCGTTTGCCCTGGCGTGTTCAAATCGTCAATGATGTTGATGCCGCCGATGAAAGCCACTTTGCCATCAATGTGGCAAAGTTTGCGATGCAGGCGGCGCAAACGGCGAAACCGGAACGGTTGGCTTTCAACCTCCGGGCGGTAAAGCAGCAAATCAACACCAGCGGAAGTCAGTTCGTGCCCCAGTGTTTTGGACAAATAAAGCCGGGCGCCCCAGCCATCGACAAGCACACGCACTTTGACGCCGCGTTGCACAGCGCGAATCAAGGCTTCGGCAATCGCACGGCCACTATCGTCATCGGCAAAGATATAAGTTTCAAGCCAGATTTCATGATGAGCGGCATCAAAAGCGTGGATTAACGCCGGAAAGAAATCACGACCGCCGCGCAACAAATGAATCGCATGACCCATAGCAACGTTTTGCATATCAACGCCGTGGCGAAGATGAAAAGATAATCGTCGACATCATGACCACGGGTGAAAATTCATCTACTCGTTGACGGAATACGGACGCAAGACCATGCTGAAAGCAATGATTTCATGCCTCTTTATCGAGAGCCTTTTGTGCAGCAAGTAGAATTTGCTTGTGTCCTTTGGGCGCTTTTGGATATTTTAGCGCGAGCGATTCCAGTGCATCAATGATCGCCACAGCGACCATGGCGCGGGTATACCATTTGTTATCGGCGGGAACGACGTACCACGGCGCCCACGGCTTGGCCGTCGCGCGGATGGCGTCTTCATACGCCGTCATATAGGTATCCCAAAGCGCCCGTTCCTTGATATCGCTCTCGGAAAATTTCCAATTTTTGTTTTTTTCGTTGATCCGCTCCAGAAGGCGCTTCTTTTGTTCCTCTTTCGACAGATGCAGATAAAACTTGAGAACGAGTACGCCATTACGCGCCAGATGTTTCTCGAACGCATTGATGTCTTTATAACGTTCCTGCCAGATTTTTTCCGTCACCAGCAAAGGCGGCAGGTTTTGTGCCTGCAAAAATTCGGGGTGAGCGCGCAACACCAAAACTTCTTCGTAATGAGATCGGTTGAAAATACCGATCATTCCCGCTTCTGGAACGCGCCGTGCGCAACGCCACAAAAACGTGTGCGCCAGTTCAATGCTTGAAGGTGTTTTGAACGACGTGACTTCGCATCCTTGCGGGTTAACGCTGGACATTACGTGCTTGATCGTCCCGTCTTTACCGGCGGCGTCCATCGCCTGCAAAACAATCAGCACGGACCAGCTTTTCTGCGCGTAGAGTTTGTCTTGCAACGCCGCCAAGCGAGCACTGGCGAAGTCGAGAAACGTTTTTGCGCGCCACCGAATCTCGGCATTGTTCTTGGCCAGCCCGCCAGTATCGTCAGGCGAAATCTGTTTCAGTCGAAAATTCTTGCCTTGCTCGATGCGGTAAGTGCGCGAGACCCGCAGGGCGGAAGACATGGTTTTCTCAAGGGGAAGTGACATGAAAGCTCCTTTTCTTGAGGCGTTAGGGCAACGAAGGGTGTTATCCGCAGCCTTTGCGCGGACATGGCTGTACGTTTATGCTGAACCCTTCGCAACCTCACCTTAACAGCGTATCATAAGATGGGTGTGACGGGTTGCTAGGAGGTATTCCATGAAAATTCAAAATGTTAGCGCTTGCTCCGGTTGGTATTTCTGCGGCAAAGGCGCTCGCGGTGAAGATATTGTCTTCAAAGTTGCTGCTTGGGGCCTTCGGGAAAGCGGCGAGGTGGTGGGATTGATTGCCGCCATGAACGCGGTAACTGGCAACAATGTTCCGAGACTCGCCGAACCGCCCGCCGGTATCAAAGGCACCTACCTGCCGGAAGAGAAGCTAACACACGGGCAGAAAGTCAAAGCAGCGCTACGGTGACGCAGGCAATGCACCTTTCACCATGACGCCTGTTCTCGCTTTTGATATCGAAAGCATTCCCGATGTTTCGGGAATCCGCCGGGTTTACCGTTTGCCGCTCGAATTGTCCGATCAGGATGTGCTCGACTGGTACGGACAGCAACGCCGTGTTGCCACCGGCAGCGACTTCGCGCATCTTTATTTTCAGAAAATCGT
>JAISPI010000002.1 GCA_031275075.1 Burkholderiales bacterium
ACGGAGGCCGCATTGGCGGCCGCACGCATGGGCGCGAAAACACTGCTTTTAACGCACAATCTTGAAACACTAGGACAAATGTCGTGCAATCCGTCGATTGGTGGGATTGGCAAGGGGCATTTGGTCAAAGAAATTGATGCACTTGATGGTGTGATGGCGTTGGCGGCAGACGAGGCAGGCATCCAATTCCGCTTGTTGAATGCCAGTAAAGGTCCGGCGGTTCGCGCAACCCGGGCGCAGATAGATCGTGTTCTGTACCGTTCCGCCATCCGTAAGAGACTGGAAAATCAGTCAAATTTATCGTTATTCGCGCATGCGGCAGATGAGCTGATCGTTAAAAATGGCGAGGTTTGCGGTGTTGTAACGCAAATAGGTGTTGTCTTTGAGGCGGACACGGTGGTGTTGACGACAGGCACCTTTCTTGCCGGATTGGCGCATGTCGGACTTTCCCATTATGAAGCAGGCCGCGCCGGAGACCCCGCCGCCAAACGGCTGGCAGAGCAATTACGGGAACTGGAGCTGCCGGTAGGCCGGCTTAAAACCGGAACGCCGCCGCGGCTCGATGCCCGGACAATCGACTTTTCCATTCTCCAAGAGCAACCGGGCGATACGCCAACGCCGGTTTTCTCTTTCTTCGGCGACAAGGCGATGCACCCGCCGCAACTGCCGTGCTGGATAACGCACACCAACGCGCAGACTCACGAAATCATCCGCGGCGGACTTGACCGTTCGCCGCTCTATTCAGGCGTGATCACCAGTACCGGCCCGCGTTATTGTCCGTCGATCGAAGATAAAGTCGTGCGGTTTTCGCATCGGGAGTCGCATCAAATCTTTCTTGAGCCGGAAGGGCTGCACACCCACGAGATCTATCCTAACGGTATTTCGACATCGCTGCCTTTTGATATTCAGCTCGCTCTGGTGCGCTCGATAAAGGGATGTGAGCGCGCGCACATTTTGCGCCCGGGTTACGCCATCGAATACGATTACGTTGACCCGCGTGCGCTGAAAAGCACGTTGGAGGTCAAAGCATTGCCGGGACTGTTTCTGGCGGGTCAGATCAACGGGACGACGGGCTACGAAGAAGCGGCGGCGCTGGGATTGCTGGCGGGAATCAACGCCGTCCGTAAAACGCGAGGCGAGGAGGGCTGGCGCCCGTCGCGCGACGAGGGCTATTTGGGCGTGATGGTTGACGACCTGATCACGCGCGGCGTTACCGAGCCGTACCGGATGTTCACTTCACGCGCCGAATACCGGCTGCAACTGCGCGAAGACAATGCCGATATGCGGTTGACCGAACAAGGGCGAAAACTCGGCGTTGTTGGTGATGTGCGCTGGGATGCGTTCGCCCGTAAGCGCGACGCCGTGGCGGCGGAGCTTGAAAGGCTCAAATCAACCAGGATCAACCCCAAGACTGCGGCGCGACTCGAATCCGAAAAGCTTTTTGGGCAAGCATTAGAACGAGAGTATGTGCTTGCTGACTTATTGCGGCGCCCGGGGATCACCCACGCGGCGCTGACCTCGTGGTCGGCGCCGTTGCTGACGGACGGCGAACCCGCAGACGTTCCCACAGATGTTGCCGAGCAGGTTGAAATCAGCCTCAAGTACGAAGGCTATATAGCACGGCAGCAAGAAGAAATCCGCCGCGCCCGGACGCAAGAGGACGCCCGTCTTCCCGCCGACCTCGATTACCGCGATGTGCGCGGGTTGTCGAGCGAAGTTTGCCAAAAACTCAACGCTCACAAACCGGAAACCGTCGGCCAGGCATCACGAATCTCTGGTGTAACGCCGGCGGCCATTTCGCTGCTGTTGGTGCACTTGAAACGGTTGCGGGGGTGAGGGAAGCGTTTACACTGTCATTGGCAAAGCATCGTTTTTGGAGTCGGGTGAGCAGATGATGGAAAATTCTCAGGAAGCATGGTCGGCGTTCGACGATAGAGATAAGGACAAGCGAGCAGAGTATCGCTTTGTTTACAATCGAGCGGAGATCAGGAAAGGAATCATTTATTTTTTGGTTTTTTTCTTGATCCTGTTGATAACGTTCTCCGGAATCTATTTCTATTTTCCCCAAGCCGCAGGAGAAATTTTCAAAAAGAAGATTTTTATCTTCTATGTTTTTGTGGTGACAACGATTCCGTTTGCTTTTCTCTGGCTTTGCCTTCCTCGACTTAGCATCACCCTTAATCAAGAAGGCATGATTTGTGCAGGATTCTGGTTCATCCGAATGCCGCGCCGTTGTGCATGGAACGAGCTTTCGCAAATACGCGTTAACACGTTATCGACAAAACTGTTGGGACGCGCAAAGATTGTCGTGCGGCAGCTCATTTTTATACACCGCTTTGGCAGACAATACATTTTGCCCATCAGCAATCGTAAGAATACGATTTATGTTGGTGTTGGACACTCTTTATCGCTGGAAGAGGCGCTTGAAAAATTTGTGGGGCCCGTTGAGCCTCTTAGCGATGAAGACAAGGAAAAAATTCCAGCGCTGGCCGCGTTTGTCGATTTAGGTAAAGAAGTGGGACATGTCGCTTACGTTGCGGTAGGTCTGGTGGCGTTCGCGGCTATTCTAGGAGCTTTGCCGAATCGGCCGTTTTTGTTGGACGATGCTATTAAAACGCCACTTTATTGGATCTTAGGATTGAGCGCGGGAGCGATAGCCTGTTGGTACATGCGGCGAATCAAACAAAAAGCAATCATGCTTATTCCGGCGCTTCTTTTGGCTGGCGTCGTAGCGTTTTTGGTCATTCCTCTCGCAAGCCGTTTGCCCTTGTGGTTGGGGAAAGAGGAGCGTATGGCTTTCGTGGTCGTCGAAGAAGATCAGGAGGAGCAGCGCTGGCAGGCAACGACGGATTCCGGGTTGGTTTTTTCGCTCCGCGTTCGGCCGGAGAGGCGAATTTATAAAGAGGTGGGAACGGAGCGAGTGATGACGCTTTATCGAGGGCCGGGGTCGTTAAATGCGCTTCCTGAACACGAATACCGAGCGTTGTTCCACGAGCGTCGGCGAACAAAGGCAGATCGACAAAAGAGCAGAACCCCTGAATGATAAAATGCGCCGCTTTCTCGGATCGCCCATGCCTGCTCACGCCCCCTCTTTAGCTCTTTCGCTAAACCATCGGCTCGACGCGCTGGGCGTTGCGCTGCCGGAAGGGATCGCCGAGAAGGTGCAGGCGTATCTGGCGCTGCTGCAAAAATGGAACCAAACGTACAACCTGACCGCGATCCGCGACCCCGAGCAGATGTTGACGCACCATGTGCTCGACGCGCTGGCGATTGTTCCGGCGCTTGATCGGGTGCTGGCCGGTCGACCAACGCCACAGATACTCGATGTCGGTTCCGGCGGCGGCATTCCCGGGCTGATGCTGGCGCTGGCGCGACCAAGCTGGCAGGTGACGATGGTCGATGCGGTGCAGAAAAAAATGGCGTTTGTCGCCCAAGTGATCGCGGAATTGCGGGTTTCCAATGCGCTGGCGCTGGCGGCGCGGGTCGAATCATTGCAGGCGGGAGCGCGGGTTCCGCCGATGCGTTATGATCTGGCCGTTTCTCGCGCTTTTTCTGATCTTGCCGCTTTCGTTGCGGGCAGCCGGCATCTGCTGGCGCCCCACGGAGTTTGGGCGGCGATGAAGGGAGCGGTGCCGGAGACGGAGATCGCGGCGTTGCCCACGGACATTGCGGTTCGTGCGGTGGAGGTGCTGGCCGTTCCCGGCCTCGATGCCCGCCGTCATTTGATTTTGCTGGAGCATGCGCATGGCCAATGAATTTCCTCGAATCATCGCTATCGCCAACCAGAAAGGGGGCGTTGGCAAAACGACGACGGCGGTAAACCTTGCCGCCAGTTTGCATGCGATGAAACAGCGGGTGTTGCTGATCGATCTCGACCCGCAAGGCAACGCGACCACCGGCGCGGGTCTCGACAAACGGCAGATGACCGACACGGTGTATCAGGTGTTGCTTGGCGAAAAGCGAATCATCGACGTTAGAGCGGTTTCGCCGACCGGCGGTTTTGATGTTGTTCCGGCGAACCGTGAACTGGCCGGCGCCGAGGTCGAGCTGGTGGAATTGCCCGACCGCGAAACGCGGCTGAAGGGCGCGCTGGCCGAAGCGTTGTCGCAAATGAGAACGGCGATTTCGGAAGTCACCGAAGAATACGATTTCATTTTGCTTGATTGCCCGCCATCGTTATCGCTGCTGACGTTGAACGGTCTTTGCGCTGCCGATTCGGTGTTGATCCCGATGCAGTGCGAGTACTACGCGCTTGAAGGCTTGTCCGATCTCGTTCAAACGCTGAAAAAAGTGCGTGCGCACCTCAACCCGAAGCTGGAAATTGAAGGGTTATTGCGCACCATGTATGATCCCCGCAATACATTGTCGCAGAATGTTGCTGCCGAATTGGCGCGGCACTTCGGCCACAAGCTCTATCGAACAATTGTGCCGCGGAATGTGCGGCTGGCAGAAGCGCCATCGCACGGGATGCCGGTACTCAAGTTTGATCCGGCGTCGAAAGGAGCGCAAGCGTATTTGGCATTAGCCGGGGAAATGCTGCGACGGATTGAAGCGGCGGCGGACAATCATTCAGTGGCGGAGCAAGGAACATGATACGACCCAAAGGACTAGGCCGCGGACTTGATGCGTTGCTTCCGTCGGGAGGCGAAACCGAAAACACGGCGGCGTCAGAACTGCAAGCGGTGGCAATCACGCGGTTGCAACCGGGCAAATACCAGCCGCGCACGCGGATGGACGAAACATCGCTTGACGAACTGGCGCAATCCATTCGTGAGCAAGGGTTGGTGCAGCCGATTCTGGTGCGCGCGGTTAGCGACAGCCGTTATGAAATCATTGCGGGTGAGCGGCGCTGGCGCGCGGCACAACGCGCCGGACTGAAAGAGGTGCCGGTGCTGGTCAAGACGATTCCTGATCAGACGGCGCTGGCTTGGGCGTTGATCGAAAACATTCAACGCGAAAACCTGAATCCGCTCGAAGAAGCGCAAGGGCTGCAACGCTTGATCGGCGAATTTTCATTGACGCATGAAGACGCGGCCAAGGCCGTTGGCCGTTCGCGCAGCGCCGTCACCAATTTGTTGCGGCTGTTGCAGTTGTCGGAACCGGTGCAGGCGTATCTGAACGATGGCGCGTTGGAAATGGGACATGCGCGGGCGCTGTTGGGATTGCCGAACGGACAGCAGGCGATGGCGGCGTCGCGTATCGTCGAAAAAGGGATGAGCGTGCGCGAGGCCGAGCGGTTGGTACACACGATGCAGCGTGTACCGGTCAAGAAAAAAGCGCCGCCGCGAGACGCTGACCTTGCCATGCTCGAAACGGCGTTGTCGGAGCATCTTGGCGCCAAAGTGCAGATCGAAACCGGCAAGAAAGGCTCGGGCAAACTGATCATCCATTATTCGAGCCTCGATACGCTGGACGGGATTCTGGAAAAACTGCGTTGACGAAAAAGGCAGGAAAAAAATGAACGAAACAAAAAACACAGAATCGGTACATGGCCATGAAGTAATGCAGATGATGATCGCTTCGGGCAAAACCTGGACGCGCGAAAGCCTGATCGAGGCGATTCATCAGAAATTTGGAGCAACCGCGTGTTTTTATACCTGTTCGTGCGACAACATGACCGCAGCCGAGCTGATGGATTTTCTTGAGGCGCGCGGTAAATTCGTGCCGCGCGGCGACGGATTCACGACCGACGAGAGCCTCGTTTGCAATCATTGAGCCTCCGCGCGTCGGAAATCAAAGAGCGGCGTCATTGCGAAGAACGAAGTGATGAAGCAATCCAGCAGCGTATTTTTGGATTGCTTCGGGCTATTGCCCTCGCAATGACGGAAAGTTCTCATTTTGGATTGCTTCGGGCTATTGCCCTCGCAATGACGGAAAGTTCTCATTCTGGCGGGAGGGCGCAAAACGCAATCGACATTTTCCGGCACATGGAATACCATGTGCGCATAGCTGAATTTTTTGTACTTTCAGAGGAGTAAGAAACATGCGCGTCCAACAAGGGGTAATCGTTTTTCTTCTGTCAGGTTTTTTCGCTGTTTCTGCTGCCGCGTTTGATATCAAGCCCGGCGAGTGGGAAATGGAAACGAAAATAAGCGGCGGCCCTCCCGGCATGGTCATGCCGAAAATAAAAGTCTGCATTGCCCCCGAGCAGGCCAAAGCCGAAAACATGAACAAGATGCCGAAAGAGTGCAAGGTGAACTTCACCGAGAAAAAAAGCAATTTGGTTTCCTATGAGGCGGTCTGTGACGGACAGGGCGGGAAAACGGAAATCAAAGGGACGGTTAAAAAAGTCAGCGATGGCGAAATCGTAACGGACGTTGCGATGACCATGCATGACGGAGGGCAGAAGCGTACGCATCAAACAACAACGAGACAAAAATACATCGGCCCGACCTGTAGTAAAGAGGCCATGCCGAGCGGCGCACGTTAAATAAGCCGTTTTCCGCGTGAAGTTGCCCCGGCTTGCCCCCTTTTATCAAAGGGGGTGGCCGCCGAAGGCGGACGGGGGCTTGTCTCCCACAAGGGGAGAGCGGTGAAAACAAGCCAAAGGCGCAAAGTTAGACAAAACCGCGCCGGCGGCGGTAAGCAAAAGCGTAAAAAAATATATATATAAGATTTCTTTCCTGTTTTGTATTATGCTGCTGCCGGTTGTCCCCGGTGTTGGGATGAACGGTTCAGAGATGCAGTGATGGCAAAAACACAATACGAAGTTGGCGAGGCCGGGCAAGAGATTTCCGAGCCGGATGACGGCGGCTACGGCGGCGACGATGAAGCGCAGGCGGCGGCGAAACGCGCTAAAAAAATCTTAATTCGGCGACCGGGGATGGTGGCCGGACGAATGCATTGGCGCGATGGGCGCAACGTCAAGACCTGGCGATACGCGGCGCAACTGGCGTTCGTTTTGTTGAATGCGTATTTATGCGTGCAGTTTTATCTTTGGGTGCGTTACTACGAAACCGGCGGCGCCACACTCAAAGTGGCGCGTCCGGCCGGCGTCGAAGGCTGGTTGCCAATCGCCGGGTTGATGAATCTCAAGTACGCGCTGACGACGTTTGAGATTCCACCGATTCATCCGGCGGCGATGTTTTTGCTGGCGGCTTTTCTGCTGGTCAGCGTGTTGTTCAAAAAAGCGTTTTGTTCGTGGTTGTGTCCGGTCGGCACATTGTCGGAAATGTTGTGGCAATTAGGGAAACGGATTTTCGGACGCAACTTTCTGATGCCGCGCTGGCTCGATGTGCCGCTGCGGGCGCTCAAATATCTTTTGATGGCGGTGTTTTTGTATGTGGCGGTAACGATGTCCGCGGAAGCGATCGAAGCATTCATGCGCTCACCGTATGGGCTGATTGCCGACGTAAAGATGCTGAATTTCTTCCGGTACATAAGCAGCACGGCGCTGGTTACGATAGCCGTTCTGGTTATCGGCAGCGTCTTTATACAAAACCTGTGGTGTCGTTATCTGTGTCCGTATGGCGCGTTGCTGGGGTTGGTGTCGATGCTGTCGCCGTTCAAAATCCGGCGCGATGCGGAGGCGTGCATCGACTGCGCCAAATGTGCGAAAGCCTGTCCGGCGCAGTTGCCGGTTGACCGGAAATTGCAAATTCGTTCTGCCGAATGCACCGGCTGCCAGTCGTGCGTGACGGTGTGCCCGGCGCGGGATGCGCTTCAGTTTTCGTTGCGTCCGGGCGGGAAAGGCGCGGCCAATGGTGACGTTGACGGTATTGCCCGCCGCTGGCGCAGGCGGGTGTTATCGGGCGCGATGTTGACGCTGTTGCTCGTCCTGGTGATCGGCGGCGTGATCGGCGCGGCAAAGGGGTCAGGACATTGGCAAACGGTGTTGCCGGAGGCGGTATATCAACAATTGGTGCCATTGGCGCAGCGGTTGGCGCATCCGTAGTTGCTGCGACAGACGGCCGAGAATGTTACGTATGCATAACGGGAGTTGCGTAAGCGTTATTAAATCGCGCCGGGCAGCGGACTGCCGTCCGGCGCGGCGCGTGACCCGGGACAACGCCGCAGCCCCTTATTAATATGCAGTTGTAGGAGCGCCTTCCGAGCAGGGCGTTTGGTGCAGGACATGCCAAAAAGATCATGACAAAAAGACTAGCTTTTTCTTTGGAATGAAGTGACAAAATCGGTTGCGGGACGTCACAAAAGCACTTACAATTCCGCGAATATTTGAGTACGCCGGTCGGAAATGGCGGGCGGACAAGAGTTTGGCGGGCAAAAAACAGGCGGCAGATGCAAATCCCTTTGGACTTCCAGCCGGTAAAAGCAGCACTTTACTGGCAAGTGGGTTTGACGCTGATGGCCATGATCGTCGGCGGTTTGTGGGCGGGCGTGCATGGCGCGGTGTCGGCGGCCATCGGCGGCGGGATCAGTGTTTTGGCCAATGCCGGTTACACCTGGGTGATGCGGCGAGGGTCGCGTCCGCAATCGGCGAAAGCGGCGTTGATCGCGTTGCTCCGGGCGGAAGCGGTCAAGTTGACGCTGGTGCTGATACTCTTGTTTTTGACGTTAACCTTTTATAAAGGCATTCAAATCGTCGTTTTTTTCGTTACGTTTTTCATCACCGTGTTGGCTTTCAGTGCTGCGTTTTTGCAGCAAGGCGCGGACAAAACGGAACAGAACGAATGAGGATTGAGAGCGTAAAATGGCGACAGGCGCGTTGACTTCGACAGAATACATCAAGCATCACCTGCAAAACCTGACGTGCGGGTTGCAGGACGGCGGTTTCCATTGCGCGCACAGCGCGGCAGAAGCAAAAGAGATGGGTTTCTGGGCGATCAATGTTGATACGCTCGGCATGTCGCTGGTGCTGGGTTTGTTTTTCCTCTTTTTATTCCGTTACGTTGCGAAGAAAGCCACTTCGGGCGTTCCGGGCGGCTTGCAGAATTTTGTTGAAGTCATGATCGAGTTCATCGACAACAGCGTACGCGGATCATTCACCGGCCGCAATCCGCTGGTGGCGCCGCTGGCATTGACGATTTTCATCTGGATTTTTCTGATGAATCTGATGGATCTGGTGCCGATCGACTTTATTCCGCTTGCCATGCAGGCAATGGGGCTCAGCCACTTCAAGCTGGTTCCGACGACCGACCCGAACGCGACCATTGGCTTGGCGCTAGGTGTTTTCATCCTGGTGCTTTTCTACAGCTTCAAGATGAAAGGCGTTGGCGGCTTTATCGGCGAGCTGACGCTGCATCCGTTCTGTAGTTTTTGTTTGCCGGTGAAATTTTCTCTGAGCCCCGGCAATCTGCTGCGGATACTGGCGCTGATCATTTTGATACCGGTGAACTTCATTCTGGAATTCGTCAACCTGATCGCCAAGCCCGTTTCGCTGGCGTTGCGTTTGTTTGGCAACATGTATGCGGGCGAGATGATTTTTATCCTGCTCGCGCTGATGGGCGGCGCTTGGGCGGGCGCATCAATTGCCAATGTGACGCTGTTCGGTTCGCAAGTGCTGCTGTCACTGGCCTGGGGCATTTTCCACATTCTGATTATCACGCTGCAAGCGTTTATTTTCATGACGCTGACCATTGTTTATCTCGACATGGCGCATCAGGAACACCACTAACCTCGAATATTTGTTTGATTTTTTAACAGGAGACTCAAAAGATGGAACTCGCAACCTCGCTGCTTTATATCGCTGGCGCTTTGATGCTGGGTCTGGGCGCCTTGGGCGCAGCCGTCGGCGTCGGCATCCTTGGAGGCCGTTTTCTGGAAGGCGCAGCGCGTCAACCGGAGTTGATCCCGATGCTGCGCATCCAGTTCTTTATTGTGATGGGCTTGGTTGATGCGGTGCCGATGATTTCCGTTGGTATTGCCATGTTCGTCCTGTTTGGGGTGGCAGGGTAAATCCCGATGAGTCGTCGTTTTCAACGAGCGGAAAAGGTTTTTGCATGAATATCAATGCGACCCTAATCGGTCAGGCGATCATGTTTGCCATATTCGTCTGGTTCTGTATGAAGATAATCTGGCCGCCGGTCATCCGTGCGCTGGAGGCGCGGAAGCAGCGGATCGCCGACGGTCTGGCTGCCGCAGAACGCGGCAAGCTCGACTTGGAATTGGCGGCAAAGCGTTCAGCGGAAGTGCTGCGTGAGGCCAAGGAAAAGGCCGCCGAGATCATCGCGCAAGGCGAGAAACTGAAGACGGAAACGCTCGATCAGGCCAAAGTCACTGCGCGTGATGAAGCCGAGCGCATCATGATCGCGGCGCGAGCCGAGGTCGGACAGGAAGTCTCGCGGGCGCGCGAAACGTTGCGGCAACAGGTGGCGGATTTGGCGGTAGCTGGCGCGGCGAAGATTTTGCAGCGCGAAGTTGACGCAAAAGCGCATGCTGAATTGCTGTCGACGCTGAAACAGGAACTGTAATGGCTGAACGACTGACCGTTGCCCGTCCTTACGCCGAAGCGGTGTTTGCGCTGGCGGCAGAGGAAAACAAGCTGCCGCAGTGGCAGTCGGTGCTGGCGTTGTTGCGGGCGGTGAGCGAGGCGCCGAAAATACGTGCATTGCTCGGCGATCCGAAAACCGACGCTGCGGCCAAAATGAAAATGTTGGCGGACGTGTGCGGCGACGCGCTCGATGCCGGCGGACGGCGGTTGGTTGAAGTGTTGTTGCGATCCGGGCGGATGGGCTTGATGGCGGAAATCGAAACGCTTTTTTTGCAGCGCAAGAACGCGGCAGAAAACACGGTCGAAGCCACCATCGAAACGGCGTTGCCGTTCGATGCGACGCAGGAAGCCGAGATACGGGCGGCGCTGGCCAAACACACGGGCAAGAAAGTAGACGCGCAGATCGCGGTTAATCCGGCGTTAATCGGCGGTACCCGAATCACGATTGGCGATACGGTAATTGATGCTTCTGTGCAGGGTCGGCTGGCGGCGATGGCGCGCGAGTTGAAAAACTGACTTTTTGAATTAAAGCGATGCCCCAGGGCATGACGTGAGGACACCATGCAGTTGAATCCTTCTGAAATCAGCGAACTGATCAAAAACAAGATCCAGAATCTCGATACCCACACCGAGATCAAGACACAGGGAACCGTCATCTCCGTGACCGACGGCATCTGCCGCATTCACGGTTTGTCGGACGCCATGCAGGGCGAAATGCTGGAATTTCCCGGCAACGCTTTCGGTTTGGCGTTGAACCTTGAGCGCGACTCGGTCGGCGCCGTGGTGCTTGGAGAATACGAACACATTTCCGAGGGCGATACCGTCAAATGCACGGGCCGCATTCTGGAAGTGCCGGTGGGGCCGGAACTGATTGGCCGCGTCGTGGATTCGTTGGGGAAACCGATTGACGGCAAAGGTCCGGTCAACGCCAAAATGACGGACGTTATTGAGAAAGTAGCGCCCGGCGTGATCGCGCGGCAATCCGTGTCGCAGCCGGTGCAGACCGGACTGAAATCAATCGATGCGATGGTGCCGATTGGTCGCGGTCAGCGCGAATTGATCATCGGCGACCGCCAGACCGGCAAGACGGCAGTGGCTATCGATACCATCATCAATCAAAAGGGCAAGAACCTGATTTGTGTTTACGTCGCGATCGGCCAGAAAGCGTCGTCGATCAAGAGCGTGATTCGCAAGCTGGAAGAGCACGGCGCGATGGAGTACACCATCGTGGTTGCGGCGTCGGCGTCCGATTCGGCGGCGATGCAATATATCGCGCCGTACGCTGGTTGCACGATGGGCGAATACTTCCGCGACCGTGGCCAAGACGCGCTGATCATTTACGACGACCTGACCAAACAAGCGTGGGCATACCGGCAAGTGTCGCTGTTGCTGCGCCGGCCGCCGGGTCGTGAAGCCTATCCGGGCGACGTGTTTTATTTGCACTCGCGTTTGCTTGAACGCGCCGCGCGGGTCAATGCCGATTATGTTGAAAAATTCACCAACGGTGCCGTCAAAGGCAAGACCGGCTCGCTGACGGCACTGCCGATCATCGAAACGCAGGCCGGTGACGTGACTGCGTTCGTGCCGACCAACGTGATTTCGATTACCGACGGCCAAATCTTTTTGGAAACCGACCTGTTCAACTCTGGCATTCGCCCGGCGATTAACGCCGGTATTTCGGTGTCGCGGGTCGGTGGTGCGGCGCAAACCAAAGTGATCAAAAAGCTCGGCGGCGGCGTGCGTCTGGCGCTGGCGCAGTACCGCGAATTGGCGGCATTTGCGCAATTTGCTTCCGATCTCGACGACGTGACCCGCAAGCAGTTGGATCGCGGACGCATGGTCACTGAGCTGATGAAGCAGCCGCAGTATGAACCGTTGCAGGTTTTTGAAATGACGTTGACGCTGTTTGCCGTCGAAAAAGGCTTCCTCGACGACGTGCCGGTTGAAAAAGCGCTGTCGTTTGAAAACGCGATGCGCCAATTCATGAAGAGCAACTACGGCGAGTTGATGAATCGCATTGAAGACAAGAAAGAGCTGGTTAGCGACGATGAAAAAGCGCTGACGGCAGCGATGGAAGACTTCAAGAGAACCGGCACTTACTAAAACCGGCGTTAGCGCGAACGGTATAAGGCAAACACAATGGCAGGCTCGAAAGAGATTCGCACCAAGATCAAAAGCGTGCAAAACACGCGCAAGATCACCAAGGCGATGGAAATGGTGGCGGCGTCGAAGATGCGCAAAGCGCAGGATCGTATGCGCGCGTCGCGGCCGTATCTTGAGCGGATGTTTTACATTGCGTCGCACGTCGCCAAGGCCAACACCGAATACCGCCACCCGTTTCTGGTGCGTCGCGAAACCGTCAAACGTGTTGGTGCGGTGATCATCTCCACCGACAAAGGTTTGTGCGGCGGACTGAACACCAACTTGTTGCGGATGGTGTTGCAACAACACAAAGCGTGGAAAGCGCAGGGGCTGGAAGTCGATTATGTGGCGATCGGCAACAAGGGTCTGGGTTTTCTGTCACGTCTGGGCGCGAACGTCGTGTCCAGTGTCGTACACCTCGGTGATGTGCCGCACATCGACCGACTGGTCGGCCCGTTGAAGCCGCTGCTGGATGCGTATATTGAGGGCAACATTGATGAGATTCATGTGTTCTCGACAGGTTTCGTCAACACGATGAAACAGTTGGCGCGTCAGGACTTGCTGTTGCCTGTGCCGCCGGAATTCCGGACACCGACCGGCGAAGTGCGCAAAACCGAAGCACAGCACGGTTCGTGGGATTACATTTACGAGCCGGACGCCAAACCCTTGCTGGACGGCGTGATGCGCCGCTACATCGAAGCGGTGATCTTTCAGGTGTTGGCAGAAAACATGGCGTCGGAACAATCGGCGCGGATGGTGGCGATGAAAGCGGCGTCCGATAACGCCAACAAGATCATTAACGAATTGCAATTGATGTACAACAAAACACGGCAGGCAGCGATCACCCAGGAATTGACGGAAATCGTCGGCGGCGCCGCAGCGGTTTAACGAAAGACAGGGAAACGTATAAATTTTTATACGATTCACTATTGAGAGAATAGCGAGCAGGAGTCAGAAATAATGAGCCAAGGAACCATAGTTCAGTGCATCGGCGCCGTGGTAGACGTTGAGTTTTCGCGCCAGGCCATGCCCAAAGTGTACGACGCGCTCAAGATGGACGAGATCGGGTTGACGCTGGAAGTCCAGCAGCAACTCGGTGACGGCATCGTGCGCACCATTGCGCTGGGCAGCTCTGACGGTTTGCGCCGCGGCATGAAAGTGGTGAACACCGGCGCGCCGATTTCAGTGCCGGTCGGCACCAAATGCCTGGGTCGCATCATGGACGTGTTGGGGCGCCCGATCGACGAAGCCGGCCCGATTGGTGCCGAAAAGGCATTGTCGATCCATCGGTTGCCGCCGACGTTTGAAGATTTATCGCCATCGACCGAACTGCTCGAAACCGGCATCAAGGTGATCGACCTTGTCTGTCCGTTCGCCAAAGGCGGCAAGATCGGATTGTTCGGAGGCGCGGGTGTTGGCAAAACCGTCAACATGATGGAGTTGATCAACAACATCGCCAAAGCGCATAGCGGCTTGTCGGTATTCGCAGGCGTTGGTGAGCGCACTCGTGAGGGCAACGACTTTTATCACGAGATGAAAGACTCGAACGTGCTCGACAAAGTGGCGATGGTGTACGGCCAGATGAACGAGCCGCCGGGCAACCGTTTGCGTGTGGCGCTGACCGGTCTGACCATGGCCGAATATTTCCGCGATGAAAAAGACTCTTCCGGAAAAGGCCGCGACGTACTCCTTTTTGTCGATAACATCTACCGCTTCACTCTGGCCGGTACCGAAGTGTCGGCATTGCTCGGTCGGATGCCGTCAGCGGTGGGTTATCAGCCGACGCTGGCCGAAGAAATGGGCAAACTGCAAGAACGGATCACCTCGACGAAAACCGGCTCGATCACTTCGATTCAAGCAGTGTACGTGCCGGCGGATGACTTGACCGACCCGTCGCCGGCGACCACCTTCGGCCACCTCGACGCCACCGTGGTGCTGTCGCGCGACATTGCGTCGCTGGGGATTTATCCGGCGGTTGATCCGCTCGATTCGACCTCGCGGCAAGTCGATCCGCACATCATCGGCGAAGAGCATTACAAGACAACGCGCGCTGTTCAGCAGATGTTGCAGCGCTACAAAGAATTGCGCGACATCATTGCGATTCTGGGGATGGACGAACTGTCACCGGAAGACAAGCTGGTGGTGGCGCGGGCACGGAAAATACAACGCTTCCTGTCGCAGCCGTTCCATGTGGCTGAAGCGTTTACGAATGCGCCGGGCAAATATGTGCCGCTGAAAGAAACCATCCGCGGCTTCAACATGATTGTCAATGGCGAGTGTGACGAACTGCCGGAACAGGCGTTTTATATGGTGGGCGCTATCGAAGAAGCCTTCGAGAAAGCCAAGACCCTGCAATAAAAGGAAACACGTCATGAGCTCATTGCGCGTTCGCGTCGATGTTGTCAGCGCCGAAGAATTGATCTTCTCCGGTGAGGCTGAGTTCGTCGCATTACCGGGAATCTGTGGCGAGCTCGGCATCATGCCGCGCCACACACCGCTTTTAACGCAGATCAAGCCCGGCGCTGTACGGCTCAAACTGCCCGGAAAAGAGCAGGAAGAAGTGATCTTTGTGCAGGGCGGGTTTCTGGAAGTGCAGCCGAACTACGTGACAGTGCTCGCCGATACGGCAATCCGCGCCAAAGACCTCGACGAAAAAGCGGCGTTGGAAGCGAAAAAGAAAGCTGAAGAAGCCATGGTCAACCGCTCGTCGAAAGAAGACATTGCCCGCGCCGAAGCCGAGCTGGCGGTGGCTGTGGTGCAAATGGACATCCTGCACAAATATAAAAACCGCGCCGAAACACGCTGAAGCCCAGCCTTTTATTCCAAAAAGCCGCTGTAAAGCGGCTTTTTGTTACCTCTTTTGAAATGCTATAAACGAGGTATTGCTAGGAATGAAAAAATCGTTCACTATTTGTTCCGAGCAAAGGATAGGTGTTTGCGCGGACGAGCTGTCCGCCCTGCGTTCACTGGAAGGGCCGACGTAAGAACAACGGCTCAAGGAACAGAGAGATTTAAATTGGAGGTGAGGGTATGGAAAAAGTTTTTCTAGGGATGATTATTGTTGGAGCCGCGTTTATTCTGTCAGGTTGTGAAACAACGAACTCAACCCCCTACAAAGCATCAACGGAAAACGTAATTTCGATCCAAAAGAATACACCAGCAGGTGCCAAAGTTGAACTCGGAGAAATTGCATCAAACGCGGAAGCAGCAGCTTGGCCAGTGTGTCGCTTAAGCGGGGCTGTTAATGTCGCGCCGGGGAAAACACCGGCGCAATACATCAAAGAAGCTCTTCAAGAAGAGCTTTTTATGGCGCAAATTTATCAACACGGCGCGCCGACAACAATCAGCGGACGTCTTGAGGATCTCAATTTCAGTTCCGTAAGCCCCGCAAGCTGGAGCATAACACTGAGTGTTAAATCAAACGTATCCCAAGGCTACACCGTCTCAGTCAAATATCCTTTTGATACCAGCTGGTCGGCTTATTCTGCCTGTAGAAACGTCGCAGCTGCCTTTGGCCCTGCTGTGCAGGATTTGCTGAAACAAGTTGTGAACAACCCTAAATTTCCTGAGCTGGTTGGCTCTACAAACAAATGAACGGAGAGGGGCGACGCCCCTCTTTTTTACCGCCATCGAAGTTTAATATTTTCGAAAAACGATAATCATCTGGTAGACGCCCATACCTGTCATTATCGACAAACATCGCTCCGATCGCAACAGCATCGGTAACATTCTCCGGCTCAATCAGGGACAGCAATTCTGAAGCAAAGTTTTGTGCCGCCATTCCTGCAATATTGCGCAGGAAAAAAACACGCGGAACATCAATGTTTATTTGCGCCAACGCATGATCTTCTGCGCGAAATCATCCACATAGGTAAATACCACTGGAACGACAAGCAGACTGAGGATCGTGGAGGTCACCAGTCCGCCGATGACGGCGATTGCCATTGGAGCGCGGAAGCTCGTGTCGGCGCCACTCAGCCCAATCGCCAACGGCAGCATGCCCGCACCCATGGCCACGCTGGTCATCACGATAGGGCGGGCACGCTTGCGGCAGGCATCGAGCAGGGCATCAAGTCTTTTGAGCCCTCGGTCGCGCCGCGCAGTGATGGCGTACTCGATAAGCAGAATGGAGTTTTTTGTGGCAATGCCCATCAGTAGGATAAGGCCGATCAGAGAGGGCATCGAAAGACTGGAGCCGGTCAGCAGCAGAGCGATAAAAGCGCCGCCAAGCGATAGGGGCATGGCGGTCAGCAGCGTCAACGGATGCAGAAAGTTTTTGAACAGCAGTACGAGCACGGTGTAGACACACAGGATGCCGGTGAGGATGGCGAGCGCGAAACCCACAAAGAGTTCGTCCATGACTTCAGCGTCGCCGAGTTCTTTGAGGTTCAGGCCGGACGGCAGGGCTTGCACAGAGGGGAGCGCACGAATCAGCTTTGTAATGTCACCCATGGATACGCTGCCGAGCTCGATGTCGAGCTGAATGTTGCGCGAGCGGTCGAAGCGCGTAATCTGCGCCGGGCCGACGGACATTTCCAGCGTGGCAATTTCGCTAAGCATGACCGGGCCGCGCGCGCCGGGCAAGGTCAGTCGTCCGATCGTGGCGAGGTCGGTGCGGGCTTTATCGTCGAGTCTCACGAGAATGGGCACTTGCCGTTGTGAGAGGTTGAGCTTGGCCAGCGCCACATCGTAGTCGCCGAGGGTGGCGACGCGCAGTGTGTCGGCAATGGCAAGGCTGGTGACGCCGAGATCGGCAGCACGGGCGAAATCGGGGCGGACAGCGATTTCCGGGCGAACGAGGCTTGCGCTGGATTTGATGCTGCCAAGCCTCGGTATACTGTGCAGGTCACGTTCGATGGCAAGCGCTGCGGCACGTAACGCCTCCAGATCGTTGCCGGTAAGGGAGAGGATATAGTTATTGTGTGAGCCGCCCAGCCCGATTTTGATGCGTGCGCCGGGGAGGGTTTCGAGCGCAGCGCGAACCTCATGCTCGATGATCTGTTTGCGCGGGCGTTCGCCGCGAGGGGAAAGCTGAACCATGAGAGTGGCTTTGCGCACGTCGCTGCCGCCTAGCGCAAAAGGATCGGCTCCGGCGCTACCGCCGCCAATGGTGGAATAGACACTCTTTACATGTTCCAAGCGCATGAGCCGGTTGCGAGCTTCTTCCGTAAGGGCGCGCGTCTGCTCGAGCCTTGAGCCGGGAGGCAGTTCGAGATCAACCTGAGTCTGTGAAAAATCATCCGGCGGAATGAAGCCTTCGGGAAGCAGAGGAATCATTGAAATGGAGGCGATGAAAAAGCCGCCTGCGCAAAGAAGCGTGACGGCGCGGTGTTTCAAACACCATTCGGCCTTCTTTGTGAACCACAGCACCCAACGCGGTTCACTGTGATCCTTCGTGAAAGGCCGGAGCATGAAGGCGGCAAGCATCGGCGTAATCGTTCGGGCGACAACCAGCGACATGAAAACAGCGAGTGAGGCTGTCCAGCCGAATTGTTTGAAGAACAACCCGATGACGCCGTCCATGAACGCGGTCGGCAAAAAGACGGCTATTAGCGTGGCCGTGGTCGCCACCACGGCCAGCCAGATTTCCGACGTGGCATCGAGCGCCGCTTGCAAAGGAGTTTTCCCCATGCGCAAGTGACGCACGATGTTCTCAACTTCCACGATGGCATCGTCGACGAGAATACCTACGACCAGAGAGAGCGCGAGCAGCGTGACGATGTTGATCGTGTAGCCGAACAAATGCATGCCGAGGAAGGCGGGGATGATTGACAACGGCAGCGCCACAGCGGAAACGACGGTTGCGCGAATATCGCGCAGGAAGAGGAAAACAACGAGCACAGCCAGGAGCATCCCCTCGCAAAGCATGAGCATGGAGGCGCTGTAATCTTCTTCTGTATAGGTGACGAAATTGACGGTTTCGACGATTTCAATATCGGGGTTAGCAGCGCGGATCTTTTGCAGTTCGGCGTGTACGCCCGCGCCGACATCGACTTCGCTTTCACCTCGGCTACGCGAGATTTCGAATCCGACAACGGGAACGCCGTCCAGCAGGGCGATTGAGCGTGTTTCGGCGACAGTATCTTGTACGTTCGCCACATCGGCGAGCCGGATGCGACGGCCATCGGCAAGCGGAATTTCCAGGCGCGCCAATTCCTCGGCAGAAGCAACGTTTGCCAGCAGACGCATCGGTTGTTCGCCGCTGCCCAGCTCGATGCGACCGCCTGCGATTTCAAGTTGCATCTGGCGAATCTGGCGCGAAATTTCTGTTGCCGTCACACCAAGCGCCTGCAAGCGTAACGGGTCGAGCGTTACCCGTATCTCACGGTCGGCGCCGCCGACCCTTTTTACCGCGGCTACACCTCTAATGGAAAGTAGGCTTCTTGACAGATCATTGTCAACAAACCATGACAAGGCTTCACTGTCCCGTCGCGACGAGTGTACAGCATAGGCGAGGGCAGGTATTGAAGCAAAATCAATGCGCTCGATGACCGGATCGCGTAAGTCGGACGGCAAATCAGAACGCACACGCGCAACGGCGGAGCGCACATCGTCCACAGCTTCCTGCAAGGGTTTTTCCAGCCGGAACTCGATCATGATCGACACCACGCCGTCCTGGATCGAAGTGAAAATGTGCTTAAGCCCCTGCACCGTGGCGATGGAATCCTCGATACGCCGCGCGACATCGTTTTCAAGCTGTCCCGGCGTGGCTCCCGGCAGTGCCGCCATGACTGTTACCACCGGCATTTCGATGTCGGGGAAATTTTGAATTTTTAAGATCTGGAAGCTGAACAACCCACCCACGCATAGCAGCACAAAGAGCATGATGGGCGGGATCGGGTTGTGGATCGACCACGCCGAAACATTGATATTCATGAATGGCTACCGCTTATTCGGCGACGAGACGCACTCGGTCACCGTCGTTGAGAAAGCCCGCACCCGCCGATGCGATTTTTGAATCCGGCGCGAGGCCATCAAGAATTTCCACGCGATCCCCAAGGCGTCGGCCTGTCGTCACTTTCAATTGCCGCACCGTGCTATCCGGCTCCAGCCGGAACACGTAATTGAAAGCTTCGCGCATGATCACCGCTTGCAACGGCACACTTAAGGCCGGGCGCTCGCCGAGGTCGAACTCGCCGCGCACGAACATTCCTGGCCGCAAAGCAGTGTTCGGCGGCAGGTCGACATAAGCAAGTCCTGTGCGGGTGTGCGTATTGAGGGTTGGTGCGGCCATCCGGACGGAGCCCTCGACGGTTCGGCCATCCACGTGTGTGAGCCGTGCCTTTGTACCGGGCGTGACATGTTCCAGTTCAGTTCCCGTCAATTCCGCTCGCCATTCCAGGCGTCCCTGCCGGATCAGCCGGAAAAGTTCTCCACCGGCACCGAATACTGTCCCGACGGTTGCGGTGCGTGCCGAGATTACGCCATTATCAGGGGCGAGCACACGGGTACGCGTCAAACGCAACTCCTGCGCCGCGAGCGTTGCTTGTGCGGCGGCAACCTGCGCGTTTGCGGATTGTTCGGCGGACAGATACTGGGCGATGTCCTGATGGCTCATTGCTCCGCTGCCGCGCAAGGATCGTGCGCGTTCAGCATCGTCATGCGCCCGTTCGGCAGAGGCGTGCACCTGCGCGAGCGCCGCTTTTGCTTGTGCGACATCGATTTTCACCGGCTCATCGTCGAACACCGCGAGCACCTGCCCTGTCTTCACCGTGTCGCCCACATCCGCGAGCACCTTGACCAATCGCAGCGCTTGCACGTCGGAACCGATAATAGCCTCCTGCCATGCTTCGATAGTGCCGTTGGCCAAAATGCGGACAGGCCAGGTTTCCGTTATGGGGCTTATCGCGGTTACGGCCAGTGCCGGGCGTGGAGCGCTTTCGTTTTTGTCCTGTTCGCCGCAAGCCGTGAGCAGGGTGGTGACGGTGAGCAAGATGGCGAGGCAGCGAAAGAACGAGGTGGCTGCGGGCATGGCGAACGAAATAAAGCGCAACTGTATAAGGGCGAGCATGTGAGGAAAGAAAGCAAAGGGCGTAAAAATAGTCAGATGAAGGCACGCAAGTCTTATTTATGCAGAATACCATGGCTTTAGCTGTAGATGAATTGAGGCGTGGAAGTTACAAAAAGCGTGCGCAATGTCTATAGCCTTAGGTATCGCTTTGAATAAGCGTGTAAATACTGGCGCCGAACCGGCAGCGGCAGTGACACAAATGAACGTCCTGCACAAACACAAAAACCGTGCCGGGACACGCTGAAATCCCGTCTTCTGTCTCGAAAAACCGTCTTCCAGCGGTTTTTTATGGCGCAAAATGCCACAACCATTGTTTATGCTTGAGGCGTCATGCAAAGACATCACCATAAAACAAGCCCGTTTCTGTCGAGAGACAAAAAGGGTACACGAACCCTCTTCAAAACATTTTTTACTGGTGGACATAAAACCATGAGCGTACAATGGATATATGCTCATATGTTGCCGGGTTGTCTCTTGTGTTGTTGGCCGAAAGAGAGAGAAGGTCTATTCCCAAGGCTCGTGTAGGCGCTTCAAAGAGATTCTTGCTTCGCAACCGTAGGGTCACATCTAAACATCTAAAAGGAGGTGCAAAAAGCGCCAAAGATGTGGCTGCAACAGCCTCAACAGATAGTACATCTATTATATAACTTAATTTGATTTTTCGGGAGGGAATATGAAAAAAGCGAGTCTTTTTATAGTGTTCTTTCTAGCCTTGTCAATGCAGGTATCACATGCGGCCATAACGGGCAAAGCGAAAGGCACTCCTCTTAAAACA
>JAISPI010000107.1 GCA_031275075.1 Burkholderiales bacterium
TGTCCGCTACCGGTCATCACGACATTCATGTCGGTATCACAATGGCTGTCTTCGGCGTAATCAAGATCGAGCCGCGCCGCGCCATCGACGACACCAACAGAAACCGCCGCCACATGATCTCGCAGAGGCGATTCGGTGAGCGCGCCGTCGCGCTGCAATTTTTGCACCGCCCGGGCAAGCGCCACCCAAGCACCGGTGATTGACGCGCAGCGCGTGCCGCCGTCGGCCTGCAATACATCGCAATCAATGCGCAATGTACGCTCACCCAGTTTCGTCAAATCGGTGACGGCGCGCAGACTGCGGCCAATCAACCGCTGGATTTCCTGCGTACGGCCAGACAGTTTCCCGTCAGCGGCTTCGCGGCGCATCCGGCTGTGCGTCGAACGCGGCAGCATGCCGTATTCCGCCGTAAGCCAGCCCTTACCCCGTCCCTTGAGAAACGACGGCACACCTTCCTCAACGCTGACAGCGCAGACAACGCGCGTATCACCTTGCGAGATCAACACCGAACCTTCGGCATGACACAACCAATCCAACTCCAATGTCAACGGACGTAATGCATCAGTCGCACGATCGGTTCTTTGATTATCGGTTTTTTCGTTCATGGTGCTCTATAAGACAATTCAACAATGTTTAAGATTAACACAAGCGTGTTATACCGTTTACCCCGCTTGTTATGCGAAACAAATGGCCTCTGGCCAAAAGCACAGGCTGTCCTTTTGATTAATCAATACGACCGCTCCCTTAGCAAGCGATAAATCCCTTTTATTCGGGAAGGGTTGCCGTTATAATTCCTCCCTTCGCGGAGAGATGGCCGAGCGGTTGAAGGTACCTGACTCGAAATCAGGCGTAGGTGTAAGCCTACCGTGGGTTCGAATCCCACTCTCTCCGCCAGAGCATCATCCAAAGCCGCCCGGTAAATTCCATCGGGCGGCTTTTTTATAAGGAAACGGCAAACGGTGTGATAATGTTAGTTTCTCTGGAATGATTCCCCGAGGACTTACCATGGCACAAGACGATTTGAAGCGGGCAGCGGCTGAAGCGGCGCTCAAATATGTTGAGGACAATACTTGGCTGGGCGTCGGTACCGGCAGCACGGTGGATTTTTTTATCGAGGCGCTGGCCGAAAAACGCAAAGCCTTCATCAAGGGCGCGGTATCGAGTTCGGAGCGCACAACGAAGTTACTCAAAAAAGTCGGTATCGAAGTCGAAGAACTGAATAATGCCGGCGATTTGTCGGTGTACATCGATGGCGCCGACGAAGTCACCGAACACGGCGCGATGATCAAGGGCGGCGGCGGCGCATTGACGCGCGAAAAAATAGTGGCCGCAGCCGCGCGTAAATTTGTCTGCATCGCCGACGGCTCGAAACTCAAACCCGTGCTGGGCGATTTTCCGGTGCCCATCGAAGTGATTCCGATGGCTCGCAGTTTTGTGGCGCGCGCGATTGTGCGTCTCGGCGGATACCCGGAATGGCGCAGCGGCTTTACGACCGACAACGGCAATGTAATTCTCGATGTTCACGGCTGGACATTGTTGAACCCGGTTGAAATGGAAGCAAAGCTCAACCAGATTCCCGGTATCGTAACGGTCGGCATTTTTGCGCAACGCGGCGCCGATGTGATTTTGCTTGGCGAAAAAAACGGTGTGCGCACGCTAACGCCGGGTACTTTTTGACGGAAAGACGGGCTTATGAAACCTTCTGATTTCGATTCGATCGCTGCGTACATGGACGCGGTTGGTAGCGCGGCGCGGCAAGCGGCAACGGAAGTAGCACGCGCCGACACTGCCGCCAAAAACCAGGCATTGATAACGATGGCGGCGGCAATCCGCCGCCAGGCAGCAACGCTGCTGGAAGCGAACGCGCAAGATGTGGAAGCGGCGCGCGCCAAGCAGCTCGATGCGGCATTCATCGACCGACTGACTTTGAAACTCTCTACCATTGAAACGATGGCCGAAGGACTCGCGCAAATGGTGGCGTTGCCCGATCCGGTCGGCGCGATCACTGATTTGACGGCGCGGCCATCGGGAATCCAGGTCGGCAGGATGCGGGTACCGCTCGGTGTTATCGGGATTGTGTACGAAGCGCGCCCCAATGTTACCGCTGATGCGGCGGGACTGTGTCTGAAGGCAGGAAACGCGGTGGTTCTGCGCGGCGGTTCGGAAGCATTGCGAAGCAATCTGGCGATTGCTGCCTGTGTTCACGAAGGGTTGCGCGCCGCCGGATTGCCGGAAACGGCAGTGCAAATGGTGGCGACGTCCGACCGTGAAGCCGTTGGCCATCTGATCCGTGACGAAGCGCACATCGATGTGATCGTGCCGCGCGGCGGCAAGAGCCTGATTGAACGCATCGTACGCGAAGCGCGGGTGCCGGTAATCAAACATCTGGACGGTATCTGTCATGTGTACCTTGATGCCGACGCCGATCCTGAAAAGGCTGTTCGTATTGCCGACAACGCCAAAACGCAGCGCTACGCGCCGTGCAATACGATGGAGACGCTGTTGGTGCATCAGGCAATCGCCGATACGATTCTGCCGAAGCTGTGTAAGATTTTTCGCGACAAGAATGTGGAATTGCGTGGCTGTGCGCGCACGCGCGCCATCATTTCGGAGATGCTTGAAGCAACCGAGGAGGACTGGCGCACTGAATATCTGGCGCCGATTCTGTCGATCCGCATCGTCGATTCGCTCGATCAGGCAATCGCGCACATCGCTCACTACGGTTCGCAACACACGGATGCCATCGTCACTGAAAATCTTTCGGCGGCAACGCGTTTTCTGCGCGAGGTCGATTCGAGTTCGGTCATGGTCAATGCTTCGACGCGCTTCTCCGACGGTTTCGAGTATGGGCTTGGCGCGGAGATCGGCATCTCGACGAACAAACTGCATGCCCGCGGCCCGGTCGGGCTTGAAGGTTTGACAACACAGAAATGGATTGTGTTGGGTGGCAGCCAAACCCGTGGCCAGATTCGGACATAAGGTTTGCGCGTGTCAAAAATGAAATACGTTGTTGGGTTGTTCGTTTTTCTGTTCGCCTTCGCCGGGCAGGTCAGTGCGCAAACGCCGCCGCCCGTAAAAGCGATGTTGATCAGCAACGTGGATAGCGTCGCGCCCGGAACCACATTCACCGTTGCGCTGCGCCTCGACATGGCGCCGGGCTGGCATACCTACTGGAAGAACCCGGGCGACACCGGTTTGCCGACGACGATCGCCTGGACGTTGCCGGAAGGCGTAACGGCAGGGGAATTGCAATGGCCGGCGCCGCAAGCGCAACGGGTCGGGCCGTTCATCAACTACGGTTTTGAGCACAGCGTATTGTTGCTCACCGAATTCAAGGCAGCCGACATCGTTCCACCATCGCTCACGATCAAGGCGCGCGCCGACTGGTTGATGTGCAAGGAAGTTTGCGTTCCAGACGGCGCCGATTTGACGTTGATGTTGCCGATAACCGCTACGGCACAGCCCGCTTCTGCCGCCACTGTTGCCATTACTGCAACGCAAGACCTCTTGCCGAAACCGCTTACCGGCTGGACAGCTGCCGCACAAGGTGATGGCACACAGATTACGTTGCGCTTGACGCCCGCGTTCCCGGAAACACCCGACCCCGGTACGCTGTATTTTTTCGCCGATGAGTCCCAAAAAATTGAGCCGTCTTTCGCGCAAACGCTGCAACGCGACGGCAACACACTCATATTGACGCTGCCGGTGTCGCACCAACTGGACGGCGGCTTGCCGCGTTTGTCAGGTGTTTTACGCTCGGCGCAACCGTGGGGCGGCGCCAATGGCGACTTTACAACCGTCACCATCGACGTGCCGGTCAAGGGCGCAGTATCGCCGGGACCGATACCAACATTCGACGCCCCTCCGACGGCACAACCGCCGGGGATGGGCGCGGCGGAAGCCCCAGACAAAGGAGCGATAACCGCGTGGTCGAGTCCTGTGGTTGTCGGCCCCACCATTTATACTGATGAAGTCTTTTCGCCATTTTGGGCGGTCGTCCAACCCACACTCGATGCAAATAGCAGCAACTTCTTCTCGCTGGCAATAGCAGCGTTCTTTGCGTTGCTGGGCGGTATGATTTTGAATCTGATGCCGTGCGTGTTCCCTATTATTTCGTTGAAAGTGCTGGGGTTCGTCAAGCACGGCGACAACCGCGCAACACTGCGACACGAAGCGCTGGCGTTCAGCGCCGGGGTAATACTGACGTTCCTGGCATTGGGCAGCGTGCTGCTGGCGCTGCAAGCGATGGGCGAACAGTTAGGCTGGGGGTTTCAGCTACAGTCGCCAGTTGTGATCACCGGTCTTGCGCTGCTCTTTTTCGTAATGGCGCTGAACTTTTCCGGCGTTTTCGAGTTCGGCGCACTGGCGCCGTCGAGTTTAACCAACTGGACCGCACGGAACCGCGCGCTTGATGCGTTCGGCTCCGGCGTACTGGCCGTGATCGTCGCCTCGCCGTGTACCGCCCCGTTCATGGGCACGGCACTCGGCTATACGCTGACGCAGGACGCAATAACCACGCTTCTCATCTTCGCGATGCTGGGGCTGGGCATGGCGCTGCCGTATGCGCTGCTGGCGTTTTTCCCGGCTTGGCAACGGTTTTTACCGAAACCCGGCGCCTGGATGTTGCGTTTGAAGCAATTGCTGGCGTTTCCGCTGTATGCAACGGTGGCATGGTTGGCGTGGGTGCTCGGCGAACAACGGGGTGGCGATGTCGTGTTTGGGTTGTTGCTGGCGCTGGTGATGGTGGCGCTGGCGTTGTGGGCGTGGCATGGCTATCGGATGGCGTTCGGCGCCAGCCCCAGTGTCAAAATCCGATGGATATTGACAGCGGCAACAGGCGTTGTGATGGCGGGCTGGTTGATTTCGCCTGTGTTTTTCGCAGCAGCGGATCGTGTTGAACAGACGAGCGTACCGAAGCAAACAAATGTCTGGCAGCCGTACAGCGCCGCTGCCGTTATAAAGGAAAACGCCGCCGGAAAAACGGTGTTCGTCGATTTCACCGCGGCTTGGTGCGTAACCTGTCAAGCCAACAAAAAATGGGTGCTCGATACCGA